>JAYVAQ010000278.1:0-5369 GCA_043750875.1 Rhodanobacteraceae bacterium | reverse complement strand
TGGCGGAGAGAGAGGGATTCGAACCCCCGGTGGATATGAACCCACAACGGTTTTCAAGACCGCCGCATTAAACCGCTCTGCCATCTCTCCAAATTAGGCTGCGAATGCTAACTGATGTGGCGGGCTAATCAAGGGGGCGGCGGCGGCTTGTTCATGGGCGGACGAATTGGATGTTTATCCGTGTAGAGCCAAACCATAGGGCACCGGGCGCGCTATATTAGGCGCTCGATCTGGCTTGGAGAGAAATGATGCCGCGCAACCTAGTCGCTAATTTCTGTGTGTTGAGTACGCTCATGTTTTCTACACCAGCATTGGCTGCAATCATTATTGGCGCCGCTAATACGCCTGCAGCCCCAGGTACTACCGCGCAAGTTCCGTTCACGGTGCAAAAAGGTGTGAACGACGCGGCAGCGTTTGCCTCTGCCACAGTCACTTTTAGCTTCAGTCAAGCGGCGTTAAGTGCTCCGCCAACATTCACCGCGTCGCCGACTAGCCCGTGGCCGGGGGCATTCATTTTAGGCTGCACTTTTAATACACCTGGGCAAGCGAGCTGTGGTTTCGCGACTGTCCCACCTTTCGCCAATCCAGTCGTGCCACCGGGCAGCTACACCATCGGAACGCTCAATTTGCCATTAGCGCTTGTGATTTCATTTCCGCAGGCGATCAATGCGGTAATCGAAGAGTGTACGGATCAGTCTGGGAGTGTTTTGCCGCAAGGCTCCTGTGCTGCACAAAACGGCATGATTATTTTTTCGGAGCCGCTACCGTTTATGTTTAGCAATGGTTTTGAATAACTGCCCCAGGTACCGCCAATTGCATCTGTTGGAGCATCCGCTCTATTGCTCTGTGTGAGTTTTAGCGTTCAGTATTTTTCTACTATTGGGGCGGCGGATGGCACACGAACCTGGGCTTTATGATGCAAGTTTTGAGCATGACAGTTGTGGCTTTGGCCTAATTGCCTGCTTAGACAACAAGGCAAGCAGCTGGTTAGTGCAAACCAGCTTGAGCGCCTTGGCGCGCATGAGCCACCGGGGTGCGGTGGGCGCCGATGGCAAAACCGGCGATGGTTGCGGTGTGTTGATTCATCAGCCCACCGAGTTTTTGCGCGCCGCAGCAACCGAGGCAGGGATCAATCTTTCCGCTGGGCCATTTGCAGCTGGCATGGTGTTTTTGCCGCAAGATTTAACCGCGGCGGCGCTGACGCGCGAACTGCTGCATGCGGCACTGGTGCGCACTGGGCTAAAACCTCTGGGCTGGCGAGTGGTCCCGGTCGATGTTGCGGTTTGCGGCGTGCAGGCGCTTGCCGCGATGCCGCGAATCGAGCAAATTTTTGTTGCGCCGCATATTGAAACAGTCAACGCGGATGCCTTCGAACGCGCGCTTTTTGTCGCGCGCAGGCGTGCCGAGTGCGCGCTTCCAGCTGGGGCTTATGTGGTCAGCCTTTCCAGCGTCACCATCGGCTACAAAGCGATGGTGCTACCAGAAAATATGCCGGCGTTTTACCCAGATTTGGCACGCAGTGATTTGGCGTCGCGCGTGGTGTTATTTCACCAGCGTTTTTCTACCAACACCGCCCCTGCTTGGGAGCGCGCGCAACCGTTTCGCTTTTTGGCACACAACGGTGAGATCAATACCATTGAGGGTAACCGCCGCTGGTCATTAGCACGTGGCGCGACTTGGCATTCGCCGCTGGTCGATTTCAGCGAATTGCAACCACTGATTAGCCTGCACGGCTCGGACTCGCAAAGTTTAGACAATATGTTGGAAGCGCTGCTTGCCGGCGGCATGGATATGCTGCAGGCGATGCGCATCTTGGTGCCGCCAGCGACGTCCTCGCTGGAACACCGCGATCCTGATTTATCGGCGTTTTATGAGTATCACAGTCTGTCGATTGACCCTTGGGACGGCCCGGCGGGTATCGTTCTATGTGATCAAAATTATGCCGCCTGTACGCTAGACCGTAATGGTTTGCGGCCAGCGCGCTGGTCTTTAACGGATGATAAGATCCTAACGATTGCTTCGGAAACGGGCGTCTGGGATTGTCCGGAAGAACGCATCGTTGCCAAAGGTAAGTTAGGTCCTGGGCAAATGATGGCGGTGGATTTAAAGGCCGGCGTGTTGCTAGACAGTGCCGCGATTGATCGCAAGAATGCCGGGAGGCAGCACTACAAGCAGTGGTTGAAGGCCGGGGTGCGCTATTTGGATGCGGCGCTGATTGATCCATCGCTTGCCCTGGTTTCTTTTGATGCACCGACTTTGTTGCGCTTTCAGAAGCTTTTTCATCTAAGCCGTGAGGAAATTGAAAGCGTGCTGCGGGTGTTGGCGGAAACCGAGTCGGAAACTACAGGTTCCATGGGCGATGACACGCCATTTGCCGTGCTGTCGCACCAGCTGCGTTCCCTGTACGACTATTTCCGCCAGGCGTTCGCGCAAGTCACCAATCCACCGATTGACCCGTTGCGCGAGCGCGTGGTGATGAGCTTGAGCACCCAAATTGGCCGCGAAGGCAATGTGTTTGAACAATCGCCTGAGCAGGCGAAACAGCTTTCCTTGAATTCACCGGTACTGTCGCAGCGCAAATTGAATCAAATTTTGCAGCTGCCCGAATTTAAGTCGGCAAACGCACTACTTCATCTGTATTGCACGCCCGAAGAAGGCTTTGAGGCGGCACTCGCACGCTTGTGTTTGGAGGCAGAAGCAGCGGTGCGTGCTGGTGCGATTTTACTGCTGCTGTCGGACCGGTATCCGGTACAGGAAAAGCTCGCGATCCATGCGTTATTGGCCACGGGTGCGGTGCATCAACACCTGATTCGGGTTGGTTTACGCTGCGACTGCAACTTGATTATCGAAACCGCGACCGCGCGCGATCCACATCATTTTGCTTGCTTGATTGGTTTTGGTGCGACCGCGATTTATCCATACTTGGCGTATCAGACGCTGAAAAGCATGAACGAGGCGGGCATCATCAAGCTGCCGCGCGGCAAAGAGCAAATTGAGCTCGGCCGCAGTTACCGGCGCGGGATCAAAAAAGGCCTGCTGAAAATCATCTCAAAAATGGGGATCAGCACGATTGGCAGCTATCGTGGCGCGCAGTTGTTCGAGATTGTGGGCTTGAGCTCAGCCGTGGTGCAGCGCTGCTTCGAAGGCACGCCGTGTCGCATTGAGGGTGCTGGCTTTAAGCAATTGCAGAGCGATGCCACGTTGCTCAACGAGCGCGCTTGGGATCCGAGTATCGGCTTGTCGCAGGGCGGATTGCTGCGTTTTGTGCACGACGGCGAATACCACATGTATAACCCGGATGTGATTGCCAGCCTGCAGCGCTCGGTGCGCAGCGGCGATTACAGTGATTACCAAGCTTATGCGCAGCACGTTAATTCCAGGCCGGCATCGACCTTTAGAGATTTAATGCGATTGCGCGCAACGGAGGCAATTGCCATCGATGCGGTCGAATCGGAAGCAGCGATTTTGGCTCGCTTTGATTCGGCCGGCATGTCGCTGGGTGCGCTTTCCCCCGAAGCGCATGAGGCTTTGGCGATTGCGATGAATCGCCTGGGCGCGCGCTCGAATTCCGGTGAAGGCGGCGAGGACCCAGCGCGTTATCGCACAGAAAAGTCGTCCAAAATCAAGCAGGTCGCCTCGGGCCGTTTTGGCGTGACGCCCGAGTACTTGATCAACGCAGAAGTGTTGCAAATTAAGGTTTCCCAAGGGGCCAAGCCGGGTGAAGGCGGTCAGCTGCCTGGGCACAAAGTCAATGCGCTGATCGCGCGTTTGCGCTACGCCAAACCCGGCATTGGCCTGATTTCGCCGCCACCGCATCACGATATTTATTCGATTGAAGATTTGGCCGAATTGATTTTTGATTTAAAACAAATCAATCCGACCGCGCTGGTGTCGGTGAAGCTGGTTTCACACGCGGGCATTGGTACGGTCGCGGCCGGGGTAGTTAAAGCTTACGCCGATTTGATTACCGTTTCGGGCTATGACGGCGGCACCGGTGCCAGCCCGATTTCCTCGATTCGCTACGCCGGTACGCCGTGGGAATTGGGGTTGTCGGAGGTGCAAGAAACGCTGCGCATGAATGGCTTGCGCCACCGGGTGCGGGTGCAGGTCGATGGCGGGCTAAAAACCGGCTTGGATGTCATCAAGGGTGCGATTTTGGGCGCGGAGAGTTTTGGTTTTGGCACAGCACCCATGGTGGCGCTAGGGTGCAAATACCTGCGCATTTGTCATCTGAATAATTGTGCGACCGGCGTGGCGACGCAAGATGCGCGGCTGCGTGAGCTGCACTTTACCGGCCTGCCGGAAATGGCGATGAATTTCTTCAAGTTTGTCGCCACAGATGTGCGCGAACATCTGGCCGCCTTGGGCGTGGCGCGGCTGCAAGATTTGATTGGTCGGGTTGACCTGCTTGAGTTGCTTGACGGGCAAACCGATAAGCAACGGGGTCTTGATCTAAGCCCGATTATGCGCGCGGCGGGGCTGCAATCTAGCGAATCTCAATACTGTACCGCCGTCACCAATCCGCCGCGCGACCCGGCAACGTTAGCGAATCGCATGTTAGTTGACTTACAACATGCGATTACGCATAAAACGGGCGGCATTTTTCACTATGAAATTTGCAATCGCGACCGCGCGATCGGGGCGCGTTTGTCGGGCGAAATTGCTAAGCATCATGGCAATTTAGGCATGTCAGAAGCGCCGATTACGCTGAAATTAACCGGTGTTGCTGGGCAAAGCTTGGGCGCGTGGAATGCTGGTGGCCTGCAAATTTATCTGGTTGGCGATGCCAACGATTACGTCGGCAAAGGCATGTGTGGCGGCAAAATCGTGATCGCGCCAGGTAAGAAATCCGGCTATGTCGCACACGAATCCGCGATCATTGGTAATACCTGTTTGTACGGCGCCACCGGCGGCAAGCTGTATGCCGCAGGCCGCGCGGGCGAACGTTTTGCGGTGCGCAATTCAGGTGCGACGGCGGTAATCGAAGGTGCTGGCGATCACTGCGGTGAATACATGACCGGCGGCATGCTCGCGGTGTTGGGGCGCACGGGTCAGAATTTTGGCGCGGGTATGACTGGCGGCTTTGCCTATGTGCTTGATTTGGAACGTGATTTTGTCGACCACTGCAATCTGGAGCTGATCGATTTGCTGCGTATGTCGCCTGAGGGCGTGGAAAGCCATCTACAGCACTTGCGTTCCTTGTTGCGCGCGCAAGTGCAGGAAACCGGCAGTGTCTGGGCCGCGCAATTGCTGGAAGAGTTCCGCGATGTGCTGGGCAAGTTTTGGCTAGTCAAACCAAAAGCGGCCAGCTTGGAATCATTGATTGATGTTTTAAGGCAGGCGGCATGAGCGCACACGATTTTCAATTT
>JAYVAQ010000277.1:0-7208 GCA_043750875.1 Rhodanobacteraceae bacterium | reverse complement strand
GCAAATGAAAGAAAAACACGAAATTGTTAGCAACTGGTTGCCACGCTATACCGGTACCGAACTTAAAGACTTTGGCGCTTACATTTTGCTGACCAATTTTGGCGGCTACTTGGAATTATTCGCGCAAATGACCGGTGCGGAAATTAAAGGCCGCGATAAAGCGATGCCAAACGTCACATCGGGGTTCATCACCATGATCAACTTCGGCATGGGCAGCGCAAACGCGGCAACGATTATGGATTTACTGAGTGCAATTCACCCTAAAGCGGTGCTTTTCCTGGGTAAATGCGGTGGCCTAAAGCGCAAAAATGAGCTGGGCGATTTGATTTTGCCAATCGCAGCGATTCGCGGTGAGGGCACCAGCGATGATTACCTGCCCGCCGAAGTTCCAGCGCTACCAGCGTTTAGCCTGCAGCGTGCGGTGTCCACCATGATTCGCGATTTGGGCCACGATTACTGGACGGGCTCGGTCTACACCACCAACCGCCGCGTTTGGGAACACGACGAGGAATTCAAAGAATATTTGCGCACCACGCGCGCGATGGCGATCGATATGGAAACCGCCACCGTTTTTGCGGTCGGTTTTGCCAATGAAATTCCAACCGGCGCATTGCTGCTGGTCAGCGATCAACCGATGGTGCCAGAGGGCGTCAAAACTGCCGAGAGTGATAAGAAAATCACCAGCAGTTTCGTCAACAGCCACATTGAAATTGGCATTGAGGCACTCAAGCTGATCGAGCGTGACGGCAAGAGCGTGAAGCATTTGCGCTTTGACGAGTAAAGACGAGCAATGGCGGTGCAGCATAAAGCTCTGGGAATAACTTATTGTCATTGCGAACGCAGTGAAGCAATCTCAATACGCCACGCACGAAGTACGAGATTGCTTTGCTTCGCTCGCAATGACGAGGTTTGTGCTTGCTGGGTGGCCGCTTTGAGGCCAAAAATTTGCAAAAATCCCATTGAATAAAGAGCTACTTCTCGATTTGGGCAATACCCGCTTGAAATGGGCTTGGCGCGTGCCAGCCGCTGGAGCAAATTTGATGTCGGCGCTGACGCATGCGGGGCCAAGCGTGGCTAATAGCGTTTGGGACGCGCTGCTTTTGGAAAAACGGCCAGAAAAAGTATGGCTGGCCAGCGTCGCAGGTGTTCAGGCCGATGAATTAGTCGCTGAAATTAGTCAGCGTTGGGGCTGCTCGGTCGTTCGAGTACGCACGCCAGCGCAGTTCGATGTCTGGACAAATAGCTACGAAGAACCCGCACGCCTGGGCGTGGATCGCTTTTTGGCGATGCTAGGGGCATTACCGTTGGCGGCAAATTCAAGTTTGATTGTTGCTATGGCGGGAACCGCGTTAACTATCGACGTGTTGGACGCAAACGGCGCGCATCAGGGCGGTTTGATCGTGCCGGGGCCGAGTTTGATGCGTGCCAGTTTGCACCGTGGCACAGCGGAATTGCCATTCGTTAGCGCGTCAAACGTTGCATTGGGGCGTTCCACGGCGGATGCCATCGGCGCGGGCAGCGTGCGCGCTTGCGCCGCGCTGATCAATTCTGTCATGCAGAATTTTCCGGCGGCAAAATTGATTATTAGTGGTGGCGCAGCGGCGGAGCTGGAGCCGGGTTTGGCAGCAAATGCGCCGCTTTATATCGAGGATTTGGTGTTGCGGGGTTTGCGGTTTTATGCGGCGAAGCAGGACGCTTCTGGGTTCTAAACTCTAGCCATGTTTTGCCGAAAAGAGCAGTTCGCCTGGGGCTTGTCGAAGGCCGGGGCCGCAAAATTTCTAAGGAAGCACTTACTCGTCATTCCCGCATGTTTTTGGCGAGAATCCAGTTCATTCGTTTTACGTTGCTTTGATTTTCGTAAGGCTTTTGCTGGATCCCCGACTAAAACATTCGGGGATGACGGCAAATGGCAACGCAAGATGACGTTGTGGCAATCCTTGCGTGATTTTGCAATTCCAACCCTAAAACCGCCCATATCGATACGGCCTAGGATCAATATGCGGGCTTTCGCCGGTCATGAGTTCAGCCAGTAATTTGCCGGTGCCGGTGGACATCGAAACACCCAACATCGAGTGCCCTGTAGCCAGCCAAAGGCGCCGCAGATTCGGCGCGCGATCAATGATCGGTACGGTATCCAGCGTCATTGGGCGCCAGCCGTACCAAGGTGTGTGCGGTCCGGGCGCGGTGGGCGTGTGTAAGAACTCAGATGCACCGTCGATCAAAGCCTGAATTCGGGTTGGGTTGAGCGTGTCGTCGTAGCCGACAAATTCCATTGTCGAGCCTAAGCGAAAGCCACTTTCCCATGGGGTGACGGCGACACTTTTTTCTTTCAACACCATTGAATATTTCGGGCAGCGCTCGGGCCGTGCCATGGTAATGCTGTAGCCTTTTCCCGGTTGAATTGGGATGCGAAAGCCGAGTTTTTTGCTAAGTAATGGCGACCAAGCACCTGCCGCAAGTACCGCCTCGCGCGCTTGAATTACACCGCCACAATCTGTGTGCAGATGCACGCCGCCAGAGTCTTCGTGGTAATTCGTGGCTTTGAAGCCGCTATTGATTTCCACTCCCAGCGATTGCAGTACGCGTACTAACTCCGCAACGTACAAATCTGGACGCAAGCTTGCATCATCCGGAAATTGATAGCCGCCATAAATTGAGTCTTTAAGTGCCGGCTCAAGCGCGCGCAGGCTGGCACGCTCATGTGTATTGACGCGCACGCCGCACGCGTCATAAACCGGGTGCCAAGTGGCTTCGGCATTAAAGGCGCGTGCTGTCGCGTAAACATAAAGGCAGCCGTCCTGGCCGTAATCCACTTGCATGTTTTCCGCTTCGATTAAATCGTGCAATAGCGTGCGCGAGCTTGCCAAAATCGCACTGATCGCAGGCGCTGTGCGTTCGACCTGGGCTCGGCTACAGCGCTGCCAAAAGCCAAACATCCAGTTAATAAACTCCCTATTCGCCTGCGGCACCACGTAAAACGGTGCGGATTTTTGAAACATCCATTTAAGCGCTTTCCAAGGTAAACCGGGCAGCGTGTTTGGCAATACGTGCGAAGGCGAGATCATGCCGCAGTTGCCAAAACTGGCGCCCGCACCCGGCGCGCCTTGATCCACAATACGTACGCTGCGCCCGGCTTTGGCGAGGCTATAGGCGCAACAGAGGCCCGCAACGCCCGCGCCGACAATCACGACGTCGGTTTTTGGATGGAAAATATTTAGGCTCATAGGTTCATACAGTGTGCGTTGTCGCCGGCTTTGAGTTTAAGACTTAAGCCCGAGCATTGCGTTTGCGCCGCCCAGAAATCAGCACCATGCCTAACCCAACGCAAACTACCCAAGCGGCGGCAATAATGCCGTGCAATAAAGGTGTCAGCGGAAAAAACAGCAACAATAGTGCCGTTGCAGCGCTTGCGCCTGCAGTCGGCAGGAACTTGCGATTCGATACTTTGGTGGCATAAATTTTGCGCACGATCGCAAAAAGTACAAATGCGCCAAACATATTCACCGCGCCATAGCACAGCGCCAACAACAATGGCTTAGCGCCGACGAAAGTGGCAAATACCCAGCACAACACCGCCATCGACATTCCCAAAAGTGCTGCCAGTGGCACAAACAGCATGCCGCGCGAGCCTGCTTGCTCTTCATACGAACAGGTCGCCAACACCAAACCCAATCCGAAACCCGGAAACAAACCAACCAAGGTGCCACTGGCGGAAACCGACCCGCGGGTGTCGATTAAAAGTGGCAAAAGCGCAATCAAGCTTGCTAGTAAAGCCAAGGATATTAAAAACGGTAGAAATTTAAGGCGCATGCACTGGGTTCAAAGAGGAGCTACCGGCGGCCCATTGCATTCGAGCCGAACTACTCGGGCAGTGTAGTGTATCGGGGCTGGCTTGCATTGGAATCCATTGTGTTGGGACGTGCAGACGCGATCTGCGTTGACAGCCAGATTACTGACGCGCAACCAAACACCCGTTTAGACGTCCACACGGTTTTTGACTTGACGTGTATTATTCGCGCCCTCTCAATCCCAATCAATTCCAAGGACATCTTCTGATGAGTGCATATCTTTTTACCTCTGAATCCGTCTCCGAAGGCCACCCGGACAAACTTTGCGATCAAGTTTCTGATGCTGTTTTAGACGCGATTTTGGCGCAGGATAAAAATGCACGTGTTGCTTGTGAAACCTTAGCAAAAACCGGCGCGGTCATTGTTGCCGGTGAAATCACCACCTCGGCGTGGATTGATATCGAAGCCATTGCACGTAAAGTCGTGACCGATATCGGTTACAACAACTCTGAAGTTGGCTTTGATGGCAACACCTGCGCAATCATCAATATGATTGGCAAGCAAAGTCCTGATATCAATCAAGGCGTTGATCGCAAGAAGCCAGAAGAGCAGGGCGCGGGCGACCAAGGCTTAATGTTTGGCTATGCTTGCAATGAAGCACCTGAATTCATGCCAGCGCCGCTTTATTACAGCCACCGTTTGGTCGAGCAGCAAGCCAAAGTGCGCAAGGCGAAAAAATCCGCGTTATCGTGGTTGCGTCCAGATGCAAAAAGCCAAGTCACCTTGCGCTATGAAAACGGCAAAGTTGCCGGTATCGACGCAGTGGTGCTTTCCACCCAGCACGATCCTTCGGTCAAGCTCAAAGATTTGCGCGAAGGCGTGATGGAATTGATCATCAAGCCTATCCTGCCAGCCAAACTGGTCGACAAGAAGACCAAGTTTCACATCAACCCGACCGGCAACTTTGTTATTGGTGGCCCAGTAGGCGATTGCGGTTTGACCGGCCGTAAAATTATCGTTGATAGCTACGGTGGTATGGCGCGCCACGGTGGCGGTGCATTTTCCGGCAAGGATCCCTCTAAAGTCGACCGCTCCGCTGCTTACGCGGCACGCTATGTTGCGAAAAACATTGTCGCTGCAGGCTTAGCAGATCGCTGTGAAGTGCAAGTCAGTTACGCCATTGGCGTGGCTGAACCGACTTCTATTTCAGTCACAACTTTTGGCACCGGTAAAATCGATGATTCCGTCATCGAGCAACTGATTCGCGCGCACTTCGATTTGCGCCCGTACGGTATTTTGCAAATGCTAGATTTGATTCATCCGATTTATCAACCGACTGCAAGCTACGGCCATTTTGGCCGCAAGCCTTACGCAATGAAGCTTGCTGATGGTTCTGTAGCCACCGCATTCAGTTGGGAAAAAACCGACCGCGCTGAGGCACTGCGTAAAGCAGCTGGGCTGAAATAATCGCAAGTGGACTGTGCGGGTCAGTGCTTTTGGGGCGCTGACCTGCGCGGCTTAGACTGGCACCGTTGCGGGCAACCAAGCCTCAATTTGCGTGCCATTTCCGATGCTAGAGCTAAGGCGCAGTTTGCCGCCGTGTGCTTCGACGCGATAGCGCATGCCGGTTAGGCCATGCGAATTTTTGGCAATCGCCGCAGGATTGAAGCCTTTGCCGTTGTCGATCACGGTGGCTAGCACGTAGCCACCGTCCAAGCGCAATTTTAATTGAACGTGACTGGCGTTCGCATATTTTGCGGTATTGGTGAGCGATTCTTGCACGAGCCGGTAAATCGTGAGTTTCGCGTCGTCAGACAGCGGCGCGTGTTGCAAATCAAATTCCAGCTTGAGCGTTAAGCCGGTGCGCTGCTCGAATTCGCGCGCTTGAATTTCCAATGCTGCGACTAACCCCAAATTAGTCAGCGCAGATGGCCGTAAGTCTTCAATTATTCGTCGCTTAAGCGCTATGCCCTCGTTGATCGTTGCATTGAGGTGGTTGATGCGATCTTGCACGTCTGACTCGACGCTCCCTAAGCTGCGCTTTAAGCGCGCAGTATCGAATTTCGCAGCGGTCAATAACGCGCCTAGCTCGTCATGCAATTCGCGGGCGACGCGGGCGCGCTCGTCTTCGCGTGCAGTTTGCAGATGCAGCGTTAATTCGCTTAATTCTTCCGTGCGGCTTAGTACGTCCAGTTCTAGTTGGTCCCGTTGTTTTTCTAGCGCAAGTGCGTGCTGACGGCGTTCGGCGTTGAATTTTGCGATGTGGTTCAAGAACAGCGCATATCCGAGCACCCCCAAAAGCGTCAAGGCGTGTACGCCGATACGTGTTAGATCCATGGTTTTTTGTACGCGTTCGCGTTCGCGCACTAAATTGCCAAATTCGTTTTCGCGTAACTTCTTAGCATTCGCTCGAATCGCATCCATGGCACCTTTGCCGCGGTTGAGCAACATGTTCTCAAGCAACAAGTCGTTCGCATCCTGTTGGCGCAAGCGCAACAGAATGGCTAAATCCGCCAGCATATCGACGCTCAATTGTTCAATGTTTGCAACAATTTGATGCTGCGCCGGTTCGGCTTGGTAATGTGCCTTTAAAAGTTTTAATGCGCCATCAATGTCATTCGCAGCAGAATTGTAAGGCTCTAGATAGGCTTCAACGCCAGTCACAAAGTAACCCCGTTGGCCCGATTCTGCGTCGGTCAAGCGCTGTAAGACGTTGTTGATTTGTTCGCGCGCGGCGGTATTTCCAACCAAAATTCCCCTGGATTTTGCCGAGCGTTGATACGACCACTCGTTCACGCCAATAATCATTAGCGCCACCATCATCATGATCAGCAGTGCCCATGTTTCACGTGCAAGCTGCGCCCATACGCGGTTTAGCATAGGTATCCAGGCGAAATACTTTCAAAGTAAGCTAGGGTCATATTTAGTATGTGTGGGATTTGCGGATGATCCGAGTAGCAATTGTTGACGACCATGCCCTCGTGCGCGCGGGCTTGCAGCATTTGCTTGCCGATGAAGCGGATATCAACGTTGTTGCACTGGCAGCAACGGGCCGGGAAGCGATAGATATTGCGCGGCAAGAATTGGCGGATGTGATTTTGCTGGATATTTCTTTGCCTGATCAAAACGGCATTGACACCCTGGCTGCGATCAAGGCGCGCGCGCCTAGCTTGGCGGTGTTGATGGTCAGTGGCTTTCCCGAACAGCATTACGCAACCACCTTGATTCGCCAGGGTGCCGCTGGGTATTTGGCAAAAGACTGCGACCCTACCGATATTGTAGAAGCGATTCGCACCGTTGCGGGTGGGCGGCGGTATATCTCGCGCGCGGTGGCGCAAGAGTTGGCCGATGGCCTAACTGCCGGCACCAGCAGTGCCCCAGACCACGCGCAATTATCCGAGCGCGAATTCCAGGTGTTTT
>JAYVAQ010000276.1:0-4329 GCA_043750875.1 Rhodanobacteraceae bacterium | reverse complement strand
CCCTGCTACCGCAGAATTTTGTGCCGGATGAGACGCGTTAGCAGATTCGCTGCGTGTTTTGGGGTGGGGATGGGCGGAGGCTTACGTTAGTTCTGCTCCTAAGCGATTAGCGGTAGCTGCTACTTCCGCGCTGCTCAATCCGGCGGGTAACGACGATTGCGCAATCACGGTCGGAAATGCAGCGTCATAGATCAGCAAATTGATGGCTTCGATCGGGTCAATACACAAATTGTAGAGCTCCCACTGATCTGGCACGGGTTGCGCGCTCCACGGGTCGCAATAGCGCACCAACTTCCAATTGCCTGAGCGCAGTGCGCGTACATGTGCAGGTTGCTTTACTGGCCCTGGCTGTAGGTAGACACTAAGAGTAGAAATAAAGGAACTAGGCGAAAAAAACCGAAAAATAGCGACAGATAAAGGCTCTAGAAGGGATCGGTCGGGTTTTTTCGGTGTCCGGACAAAGTTGCGGTTTTGCCTAATCTTGGCACCCTTTGATCAAATGCAGGGCGCTTGCATCATTTTTGCAACGGCAGTGCACGCACGGTTGCAAGAACGGCTAAAAGTTCGTATTCCGATAATATCGTAATCGAATCTTTGCCGGTCCATTGGGTAATGTAGGCCTTGCGTTGCTCTTGAAGGCCGCGTTTTTTGAACTCGGCAAAAATGCCCCGCTTTGCCTTATCAACCCCGTCGTTGTCAGCTTTCGGCGTGACGCGGGCTAGCCATTTGCGAAGGTATAGTTCGGCTTGCGGGTAGCTTTGCAAGGGAATTAGACGGTACTTTGCAACGCCGCCCAGGTGGGTAAAAAGTGCGGTGTAAACGAACTGGTGGCTTTTGCCGCTGCCCAGCGCGATCTTTGCGACCATGCCCCGGATTTCGGCGCACTGCGGCTCGGTTATGTGCAAGGTGCCGGGGGAAGACTGCACTACTAAGTCAATGCCTTGGCGCTTGTTTACGTGTACGTGCGTGGTTGTGGTGTTGTTGTTTCCTACGACATTGTTATTGCCCTTCACCTTGACAGAACCCATGCCCTGCTTAGGTTTTGCGGCGTCTTTGAATAGTTGAACTACGTTGTCTTTTGTGGTCATACCTTCCCCTTGGCGATCAGTCTAAAAATCTTTGCGGTGCTGTTTTGTTCGGCTAGTAATTCGTAAACGGCGGCAATCAGCGCGGCCTTATCGGCCGGTTCCATCATTTGGTTGGTGGCGTCTAACCCGGTTTCTACGGCTTCAATCGCGTCGCTTAGCCGTTGCAAATCGATTGCAACGGCTTGCAGGGATTGCAAAGGCGTTGCAAGGGTTTCGCCCTTAGATCCGCATAAGTCGCGTTCCAGGCCCTCGCCTGTCATGATCCAATGTGCGTTCCAGCCTTTTCCTATAAGGGTTTGCACGGTTTCCCAGTCGGGCAAACGTTCGTCTATTTCATAGCGAGACCAAGTGTTATTGCCTAAGCCGACCTCGTTTGAGAAGTCGCGTTGAGTTGCCGCGCCCCGCATTTTTATTAGTCGCGTGCGTATTGAAGGTGTCCCGCTCACCCGGACACCTTCAAAAACACCGGACACCCTAAATAACACTTTGATTTTATTGAATAAGTACGTACGGGGCACCCGTAATAGCCGTACACAAAGGTGTCCGGCGTAATTTTACGTTGTAAGACGTAAAAAGCGGTGTTAGTATCTATCCCACCAGTGCAAATAAACGGAGAACGCAACATGTCAAAAGTAGTAGATAAAAAAAATGGTGAAGACTGGAAAAAATCGACGATTAAGAAGGCGATTGAAGACGCGGGTTGGTCGTTCGCGCAGCTGTCGCTTGCGAATGGCTTGAACCGATGCACGTTACCTGTCGCGTTGTCCAAGCCCTACCCCAATGCCGAAAGAATTATTGCCAAGGCGCTTGGTGTAGCGCCCGAAACGATCTGGCCCAGCCGGTATGACGCCAGCGGGGTATCGCTAGTGCCAAGCAAGCCGGGGCCAATGCCCAAGAAGGGTAACGCATCCAGTGTATTGCGCAATACACAACCAGCGCGGGCCGCTTAGATATGGCCACAGCACAATTTCTTCTATGGGCACCCAGCGAAAAAGCGGGTTTTAGGTTGGACTTTTTCCCGCCGATGCGTTGGGTGCCCGCCCTTTTCTTCATTGTTTTATTAACTTTGGGCCATTCAATTATGCGAAAAGATCAGCAAACCGCCGATTTATTTATACCCAACGTGCCTATGACGCCGGTGGATTACCGCGAAACGGTTTCGAGTTTATGTGGTCAGGCGTTGGCGGCATTTGAGGGCGATAGATATGAAGCCAGCATGCAAATGAGCCGCATCACAGCGCGGCCGGTGAGTAAATGCATGTTGGACGGATATACCAGCGCGGCGCGCGATGAATTTAATTTGCCGTTTTATTTAGCGCCTGCGCTGGAATTAATTACCGGCACGCGGATTTTAAGCAAGTGGCTAATCGCCAGCGTGGGCGGGCAAGCGGTGTTTGGGCCGGATGTCATTGATTCCGAAATCGGCCGGGTGGAACGCCGCCGCGATGAGTTGAACCGCCAGATTGCACAGTTGAAGAAAGCTAGGGGGCTGAAGTGACCGCCCCGCACTTGGCTTCTATACACATCGAATTTGACTGCGCATCACCTGATCCCGTTCACTGCCGTGTTGATGGCCGCGAAGTACTCGTGCGCGATATGCGTGAATACGCCCAATTCCTTGCAATGCGCAATAGAGTGAGGGCAGCGTCATGACCCGCGAACAAGCCCTACGCAAAATCAAGAAACTGCTAGCACTCGCGGGCAGTAGTAACGCCAATGAAGCCGCCACGGCAATGCGCCAAGCGCAGGCGCTGATGCGCGAATACCAGCTGAGCGCACACGAAGCGGCGGGTGTTGAAGAAAAGGCGCACTTGGCACGCGGCCAAGCGGTGCGCATTGGTTTATCTACGCTAGCCAATTTGGTGGCTGCGCTGTATAGCGCTGAGCTCTATTTAGGCTACGCATACAAAAATTATAAGCTTCGCCGAACTTTTGTTTTCGTGTCCGATGCAGCGGGCACCGCGGAGATTTGCACGTACGCGATGGAAGTGCTCGCGCGGGTCCGCGGCCTGCGCGCAGCCTTGAAGCTTTGGGAGATTGCCGTTGTACCGCGAAGTGCCGCATTAACCGCGTATATGGACGGCTTAAAGCTAGGCAAAGGCAAAGAAATTAAGCCCCGCGAAGCCAAAGTGGTTAGCGTTAATGATCGCCACGCGGGCTATGAGGCGGGCAAAAAGGCCCAGCTCAGTAAAGGCGTAAAACAAGACCGCGCAGCGCTGGAACACGGCTTGTGAGTTACTTCCGCGCCACTGAATTGGCTGAGATTATCGGCATCGCAAAAAGCCGCTTTTTTGAGCGCGCGAAAGATCAATCCTGGCCCTATGAAGATCGCCCTGGCAACGGCGGCATGCTGCGCTTTTTTGGCCCGCTGGAAAAGCTGCCATTTGACGTCCAAAAAGCCATCTACCGCGCACGGCCTGAGCTGAATCCGGACGCGCCCAAAGCAGAACTGAACTGGGCGCAAATCTTCACCCGCCACGCACGCTTGAACGCAGCGCAGAAGGCGGTCGGTGCGCAGCGCGCCCTAGGCATGCGGATGATTGAAGATGCGGTTAAAAAAGGCGAATCCGTGCTGCGCGCCATCCAGCGTTTGGAACCGGAAACGGGCGTTAGCAAAGGCGACTATTACCGCTATATCAAGCGCGTTGACGGCGTGGCGTGGCAGCAGTGGCCGATGCTGCTGACTAGCCAGTACAGCGAAAAGCCGCGCCGTGAATTAGCGCCGATGAGCGCGGCGGCGTGGGAGTGGGTTAAAGCCGATTGGCTGCGCGGCGAAAAGCCCGACATGCAAGCCTGCTATGACCGCATGCTGGTGCAGGCGAAAGCGCAAGGCTGGGCCGTGCCCAGCTACCGTACAGTATGCCGCCGTTTAAACGGCATTCCGCCCGTAGTCAAGGTGTTGGCGCGGGATGGCGAAGTGGCGCTGATGCGCATGTATCCGGCGCAGACGCGCAGCAAAATGCACATGAGCGCGATGCAGGCGGTGTGCGCGGACGGGCATAAGTTCGACGTGTTCGTGCGCACGGCTACGGGCAAGGTGACGCGGCCAATTTTGCTAGCGTTCCAGGACATTTACAGCGGCCTGATTTTGGGCTGGCGCTTGGGTGAAACGGAGAGCCAGGACGTGGTGCGCTTGGCTTGGTATGACACCGTGCAGCGCTACACGATTCCTACGTCTGTGTATTTGGACAATGGCCGGGGCTTTGCGGGCAAATGTATGACCGGCGGCGCGCCCACGCGC
>JAYVAQ010000275.1:0-2492 GCA_043750875.1 Rhodanobacteraceae bacterium | reverse complement strand
GGCTATTTGCAACCCAACGAAAGCTACCCACGTCGGGTGCGTGAAATGCCGCCCGAACTAAAAGGTTTAGCAATCGGATTCCACAATCTAAGATTGCTGGATGGCAGACGCCCACTCATCTATGTCAGTGAGACGCGTCACGGCCGGCTCACACTTTTGTTTGATCAACAAAATGTCGGGAAACTTGCACTTCTGTTTGGTTTGGTGCCATTGATTTTGGTACTTATATTTATTTATTTGGCGTCCCTTGCCGCCTATCGCCTAAGCCGCCGCGCAATTTCGCCGGTGATATGGCTAGCGAACGAGGTTAGTCGTTGGGATCCAAAAACGCCTGACAGCGCGGCACTTTCGCCGGAAAGAATGCCCAGTGATTTAGAAGGTGAAACTCAAATTTTGGCAGAAGCACTGCGTGGATACAGCGAACGCATTTGCGAACTCGTCGAGCGCGAACGCACTTTCACCCGCGATGCGAGTCACGAATTACGCAGCCCTTTGACTGTGATTAAACTTGCCTGTGAAGTGTTGCTAACCGATGCCGCGCCTGATCGCTTTGTCGAACGCAACGTCAAGCGTATTGAACTTGCAAGTCGCGAGATGGAAGCATTAATTGAGGCATTTTTACTGCTGGCGCGTGATTCAGCTTCGGGTTTGCCAGAAGACTTGCTCAATCTAAACAGCATCGTTCGTGAAGAAATCGAACGCGCAGAGCCGTTACTCGCGCAAAAACGCGTCACCTTAAAGTTTATTGAGCCACACGAACTCACTTTGACTGGGCCCGGCAAAGTGGTTTCCGTAATGCTCGGCAATTTGATTCGTAACGCCTGCCGCTACACAGATGCGGGCAGTATTACTGTGGAAATTGTCGGTAAAAAAATCAATATCACCGACACCGGGCATGGCATGAGTGCGCAAGACATGGCGCAAATATTTCAGCCATTTTTTCGCGGCCAAGGCGCCCCAAGAGGAGGACACGGGGTAGGTTTGACAATCGTTCGACGGCTATCAGAACGCTTTTCATGGCCCGTAGAACTGACCAGCACGCTGGGTGTGGGAACCAGCGCCACCATTGAATTCCCACCTGCTGCGATTTCGGAAAGCTCCAGCGAGCAGCGCCAAATGCCCTCGATTTGAGGGATTCAAGAAACACGCTGCGGACTATACTGACTGCTCTGAACCGGAGAGCATGAGCATGTTTAGCGTTCGATATTGGGGTTTTTGCCTGTTTATTTTGCTCTCCAACACAGTTTTTGCTGGGGACTCGACATGGACCGGAACCGGGCCGCTTGGTGGTGGTGTATTTCAGCTCGAGTTTGATCCCAGCAATTCGCAAACCGCCTATGCCACCACGCGCGGCGCGGTTTACAAAACGCTGGATGCGGGTGCGACTTGGGTGCGCGCCAGCGATGGCATCGTCGCAACTACTGTCTATCCTTTGCCCTTGGTGCTAGATCGTGAAGCACCGCAGATCCTATACACCTTCGACTCATCACTGCGGCTTTACCGCAGCAATGATGGCGGCGACAGCTGGCAAATACTTGCCACTAATTTAGACGACGGCTTTTTGTTTCAAACCATCTGCGATGTTGCCGGTGAAACCGGATCGCTGTTTTTTGGCGGCGTTTCCCAGACTGCAACGGGCTTACCGCAGCTTTTCAAGAGTGACGCCACCGGCAAAAATTTTGTTCGCATTGGCACGGGCCTTCCTGCAGACGCCCGCATTGCCACGATCACCGTCGATCCACTTGATCCGAATCTGGTTTATGTCGGCGTGTATGGCAATGGTGCGGTGAATCAAGCGTCGCTGTTTCGCAGCGTCAATGGCGGCTTAAATTTTGCGCCGCGACTGAATCTTTTTAGCGAACTTGGTTATCAGCCGGATGTGCAAGACTTAAGTTTTATCGCAGGCACGGGTGCCAGCGGCTCGCTGTTTGCGGTAATTAACTACAACATTTACCACAGCGCAAATGGCGGCGCGACTTGGACTGGCCCACACGGCCCTGCCGCCACGATCACCGCGCATCCAAGCGATGCTTTCAAATCCTATGTCGGCCGGGCTGATGGTGCTTTTATTTGGCTCGCACCGAATCCGATGCCGACGTTTCTTTCCTACAATGAAGGCTTCACGCCGAATAGCTCCTATCTATCAATACCAGGCGACCAACCCATTCGCGCTGCGGTGTCGCGTTTAGTGATCCAGCCCGGCTTTCCCGCAGCGGGTAAATCCCTTTATGCAACAACGGATGGTTCAGGCGTGTTTGCACGCCCAGATAATGCCGCCAGCTGGAGCTTGGCCGCAGGTAGTCCGGCTGGCGCTGGTGTACGCGCCTTGGCAATTCACGCGCATCCGACGCTCAATACAGCCGCTGGCAGCAGCAGCATTTTTGCTGGCCACAGCAGCTTTGCCGTCTCTTCGCCAGGGCTTTATCGAAGTACTGATCGAGCGTTGTCCTGGCAGCCCCTTAATACCGGCCTGCGCGCTAATGAATTGCGCG
>JAYVAQ010000274.1:0-16907 GCA_043750875.1 Rhodanobacteraceae bacterium | reverse complement strand
GCAATAGCTACAATTTTCTGGGCACCCGCCGGTCTTGATCGACAGCAAGGTTGATATCTGCACTTCATTGACGTTGAAGTTGGCACGATGCGCCGTCGCCGCTTGAAACAACAATTCATTCATCGGCTGCGTAAATAGTGCCAATACTTCGGCGCGTGTGAAGCGCGGTTTCGCGACATCGTCGATCTGGGCATCAACCTCCGTTTGCGTACCAGCCAAACCCAGGTCCGTCAAAGTTTCGATTTCGGTATTCATTGATTTTTGCGTTCCCACTGCAGAGGCGTGGATTCTGCCTGTTTAGGCTGGGCTTGTCGAAACAAGCTCTGAATAAGGCAAAATGCAACGATGCTTCAACCTTTTAGAGTGCCCGATGACGACAACGCAAAACACCAAGAGCAATCAAATTTTACCGGCCGCTTTCTGGTTGTATTTGTTTGGCGTGCACCTCGCCTATGCGCTGGTGCTGAGCTTTCAATTTGACTGGCTCGTTGATTCAAGTTTGTCGTTCAAAGCCTTAAGTTTTTCAGAAATGAGTGTGCTGGGTGATTTAGTCATCGTGCCCGCGCTTTTGTATGCATTTTTGGCACGCAAGCGGCCTGTGCAGGCGCTTATTGGTTCGGTTTCGATGTGCGCTCTTGGCTTATTTGCGATCCGACTCTGGTTTCCAGTCGAGCAATTGAGCCCTGGCGCCACTAAGTTTCTGGAGCTCACACGGTATTTATCGCCGCTGCTGACTACATTTGCAGTGGCCGCCGAAATTGCCCTAATTTTAATGCTTTGGCGTTTGCTAAAAAAGCCGATGAAGGAACCAGCCATTGAGCTTTTGTTGGCGCCGTTGTCACTCGCGCTGGGGCGTGACTCAAAAATCATGCGCTTGTTGTATGCCGAGCAGCGCATTTGGCTGTATGCCTTAAGCCCTGGGCTGCCCGCCCAAAGTGACTTTGCTGGCAAGCTACATTTCGGCTATGCCAAGCAGAGCGGCAACGCCTCGACCATGATTGGAATGTGCATTGCTAATCTCGCGCCGACGCCAATTCTGCATTTTGTCATCGCCCAGTTCAGCTCAAGCTTCGCCTGGATTTCAACCATTTTGGTGCTTATAACTTCCTTTTTTATGTGGGCAGAATATCGCGCCACGCTAGCGCGCCCGGTTTCATTGTCGGACGACACACTCTATTTGCGCTACGGCACGCTGACCGACAGAAAAATCGCACTCAGCGAAATTCTTTCAACGCGGGCATTAAGCTGGAAAGACGAGTCAACTAAAGCCAAGCGATATCAGGGCTGCGGCGCGGCAAACGTAGAAATCCTACTTGGCGGCGAAATCATACATATTGGCTTAGATGAGCCTGGGCAGTTTATTGCAGCGCTCAGAGCTAAAATATCGGGCAAATGCATGAATGTATAGGCGAAAGCGATAGCGTCAGAAGAACATCGCTTTGCTAACATTTTTATCTGGCGCTTCGAGCTGTAGCATTTAAGCCAAAGCCAATTTAAGTTCGCTAACCTCCTGCAAATCGACGTTTTTTCGCGCCTGCCAGAGGTCGTAGTGATCTTGCATAACAAGCCAGCTTTCGGGTGTACGGCCAATTGATTTAGCAAGGCGTAGCGCCATTTCGGGGCTAACTCGGCTCGTGCCTTTGAGTATGCGACTTAGCGTAGAGGCAGCTACGTTTAATTTGAACGCAAGCTCCCGGCCGCTGATGCCATTGGGTACTAAGTATATTTCAGTGATGAATTCACCCGGATGTGGGGGGTTATACATGGCCATTAGTGATAATCCTCATAGTCGAGTATGAAAACGTTGCTGTCGCTGAACTCAAAGGTCAAACGCCAATTGCCGTTGACCGAGATCGACCAACGGCCACGCAATTTGCCCTTTAACTGATGGAGCTTAAAGCTAGAGATATTCATATCGTCGATCGTCATGGCGGTATTGAGCGCAGTCAATTGCATGCGAAGCCTAGTTTTATGCGCAGCTAGAACCCCGGAAGCATCTCCAGTTTCAAACAATTTTCGTAAGCCTTTGTGCCGAAACGACATAATCATGAATTACGATAACATGTTGCGCAACACGCAACAATAATCGACAACATAAAATAGCGGCGCTGTGTAATCAGAATGGGCAACTAAACCCGATCAATGATTTGACAACGCCGCCAAACGGATAGCTGGGTTCGCTGTCGACGGCGTTCCCGATAAACTGCGGCCACCAACGCAAGCGCGGTGGTCAGTGCAGCTGCAGCTATTTGCGAGAACGACCATGTCGGAATATTGCCAGCCAACGCGTCTAAAATAATAAACACTAGGCAAGCCGCTGCGGAATTGCACGACAAACTGCAAAGCACTTTCATTCGATTAAGCGCAGGCCTGGAAGTTGGGTCAATTGCTTCGAGGTATTCGCGCATCCTGCGGTCGACATCGTGAAAAACGTGCACCGACATCGTTTCCGCTGGCGGAATGATGATCGCCTCATCGTGATTTAGCCGCGCGGCTAAAAATTCTATGGCGGGTGACCAAGCGCTGCGTAGGTGCGGCCAAACGATGGCTTGAGCGACTGCATAAATAATGCGGCCCAATGGACTTAAAGCCAATCCGATCACGTAGGCACCCGCAAACCACGTCGGTAACGTAAGTTCTGGCGCCCGCTCACGTAGCAAGTTCAAGCCCTGAGGAAAGCGAAGCAAAAGCGCGGTAAGTAATAGCCCGCCTGGACACAACCACGCCAAAAGATCGTCATACAGCCAAGAAGTGTTTGATTTTGTTTCAGTCATTGTGCTTGGTAGAAAGAGTTCCCTATTTGAATGCTGACTGCGAAGCACTTGTTTGACGCGGCCGGCTTGAATGAATTTCAGGACCCGCTTACAAACTTTGCCGACTGAGCCAATACCCAGCCCTCGAAACCATAACTCGACTCAATTTGGAACCCGTGAAGATTGGACGATCTTGAGTAGCTCACCGCGTCAGCCAAGGTTTGCGCCCAAGGACTTGGCCAACCGCATTGCCTGGAGCCACGCTCAATGGCTGGCCACACTGTTGTAAGCAGAGTCTCCGCCGAAATTAGCATGATGTCGAACAGAATCGATGGGAGAAGCGGAAACTCAAAGTTGTGTGCTGAAACGCCCGCAAAAACAATAGAAAACGGGGCCTTGCCACAACCGTGGTGCGTCTGACAATGCAAAACTAGCTCAGTAGTTTCGGAGTTAACCGAGTAGGCGACCAAAAGGCTGTCGTGGATTTCCGGGAACATCAGTTCGGCGGGGTCTTGGTTGGCGTTTTATACCAACTTCATTCCAACATTACTAAGCCAACTGCCCATGGCACTGCTTAAACTTCTTCGTTGAACCACACGGACAAGGATCGTTGCGGCCGGTGCTCGCCAATATTTCTGGCGTAAGCACAAATTCTTCGTCCACCATCTGCGGATCATCGCCTTCGGCAAATGCCGCCATCGAAGGATGACGATAGCGCATATCTTCAGGGATTTCAGTGGCTTCCGGCTCTGGCGCGCGCAAACGCACGTTTGACAAAATACCAACGACTTCGGAGCGCACCTTGTTGATCATCAGCTCGAACATCTCAAACGACTCGCGCTTGTATTCTTGTTTTGGCTGCTTTTGCGCGTAGCCGCGTAAATGGATGCCTTGGCGCAAATAGTCCATTTTCGCCAAGTGCTCTTTCCAGGTGCTATCCATCACCTGCAGCATAATTTGGCGTTCTGCCATGCGCATCACTTCAGTCGTGAATTCCGCTTCCTTCGCCGCGGCCTTGGCTTCCATCGCGGCCACGACGCGTTCTTGCATCGCTTCCCAATCCAGCTCGGGGTGTTCTTTTAGTACCTGCACCGCATCGAACTCTAAACCGTATTTGCTGGTTAGCTCTTCATTCAAGCCTTTCAGATTCCACTGCTCGTCCACACTTTGCGCGGGCACATACTTCAGCACGGTTTCGCGCATTACATCAACGCGTTGCTCGGCGATCGTTGCAGAAATATCGTCGGCATCCATCAACGCGTTACGCTCGCCGTAAATTGCGCGACGCTGGTCATTCGCGACGTCATCAAAATCCAGCAAGTGCTTACGAATATCAAAGTTGTGCGCTTCAACTTTACGCTGCGAATTTTCAATCGCGCGGTTGACGAGTGCGTGTTCGATAGATTCGCCCGGCTTCATGCCCAAGCGCTGCATTAAGCTGCTCAAACGTTCGGCCGCGAAAATGCGCATCAGTTGGTCATCAAACGCCAAGTAGAAACGTGACGAGCCTGGGTCACCTTGACGGCCAGAGCGCCCGCGCAGCTGATTGTCGATACGTCGGCTTTCATGACGTTCGGTGCCAATAATGTGCAAACCGCCCGCCGCCTTGACTTGATCATGGCGTTTTTGCCATTCGTCTTTGACCGCTTGCTTTTGACTTTCACTGACATCGGTCGGCAAAGCGTGCAGCTCAGCTTCTAGGCTACCACCCAAAACGATATCGGTACCGCGCCCGGCCATATTGGTTGCAATCGTCACTGCGAATGGCCGCCCGGCTTGCGCCACGATTATGGCTTCACGGTCATGCTGTTTCGCGTTCAACACTTCATGCTTAATTGATTTCGCAGCCAACGCGGCTGACAATTCTTCCGACGACTCGACCGAAGTGGTACCGATCAAAATCGGCTGGCCCTTGGCGTTGCGCGTCAACACGTCTTCAATAATGGCGTTGAACTTGTCGCCCTTGTTTAAAAACACGGAATCCTGCGCGTCTTTGCGCACCATTGGGCGGTGTGTGGGAATGACCACACACTCTAGCCCGTAAATCGATTGAAACTCGAACGCTTCGGTATCGGCGGTGCCGGTCATGCCGGACAGCTTTTTGTACATCCGGAAGAAGTTCTGGAAGGTGATCGATGCCAGCGTCTGACTTTCGCGCTGAATCGGCACGCCTTCTTTGGCTTCCACGGCTTGGTGCAAGCCTTCGCTCCAACGGCGGCCTGCAAGCGTACGCCCAGTGAACTCGTCGACGATAATGACTTCACCGTTGCGCACAATATATTCCTTGTCACGCAAAAACAAAGTGTGTGCACGCAACGCCGCGTTCAAATGATGCACGATGGATAAGTGACGCGGGTCGTACAGGCTTTCGTCCTGACCGATTAGACCCATTTTTGCAAGAATTGCTTCCGCATTCGCCATGCCATCTTCGGAAAGGTGGACTTGCTTACCTTTCTCATCAACCCAAAAATCGCCCTCAGCTTCTTCGTTTGCCTGGCGCGTCAATTGCGGCACCACGCGATTGACCTTGACGTAGAGCTCTGGCGATTCATCCGATGCACCAGAAATAATTAGCGGCGTGCGGGCTTCATCAATCAAGATCGAATCGACTTCATCGACAATCGCAAAGTTGAGCTCGCGTTGCAGACGGTCCGCTTTGTTCATCGCCATGTTGGTGCGCAGATAATCAAAGCCATATTCGTTGTTGGTGCCGTAAGTGATATCGCAGGCGTAGGCGCTGCGCTTTTCATCCATCGCTTGATTCGGCACGATCACGCCGATGGTCAGACCCAGAAATTCATATACCGGCCCCATCCAACGCGCATCGCGGCGTGCCAAATAATCATTCACGGTAACCAAATGCACGCCTTTGCCAGACAGTGCGTTGAGATACACCGCCAACGTAGACATTAGCGTTTTGCCTTCGCCGGTACGCATTTCTGCGATTTTGCCGTTATGCAAAACCATACCGCCAATCATCTGCACGTCGTAATGGCGCAGGCCAAGCACGCGGAACGCAGCTTCACGGCAGCACGCGAACGCTTCCGGCAGTATCGAATCTAGCGACTCACCTTTCGCGATGCGCGCGCGAAATGCCGTCGTCTTTGCTTTGATCTCAGCATCACTCAGCGCCTTAATTCCCGGCTCAAGCGCATTGATCTTAGCGACCGCTTTAGTCATGGTTTTGACGAGTCGGTCGTTACGGCTACCGAAAATTTTTGCGAGAAAAGCTTGAATCATAGGGGCGTTCTTTTGGGTAAGAAGTTGTATTTGATGTTTTGGCTAGACTAGACAAAACAAAGCCCAGACAGTGAAACCGCCTGGGCGCTGGATTGTGCAGATGTGGTGCTGAATCTAGGGCAATTCAAGCTCTATAAAGCTTCGGCCGAATGATTTAACGAATTGCCGAAACGAATTCCGACGGGTTAATCAATTTATTGTCGTACAGAACTTCTAAGTGTACGTGCGAGCCGGTAGAGCGGCCGGTGGAGCCCATTTTTGCAATCAATTGCCCAGGTTTGACGCGATCACCAACACTAACCAGGTTTTTCGAGTTGTGGGCGTAACGCGTCTCGTAGCCGTTGCCATGATCAATTTCAACGACATTGCCATAACCTGGGCGAACGCCATTCCAAGTTACTACGCCAGCGGCTACTGCAATCACGTCAGTACCGTAGGGGCCAGGAAAATCCAGCCCAGGATGAAAAGCGAAAGAGCCGTTAATTGGATCAACACGGCTACCGAAACCGGACGAGGAATAGCCAGAACGCACAGGCATGCCTTTAGGCATCATGCTGGCGTCCAAATTTTTATCCAACAGCATCGATTCTAAAAGATTCAGCTGCTGATCTTGCGATTCAAATTGGCGGCGCAGGGTAGAAACGGTGCGTCCAAATTCGCTACTTAGAAAATCGGTGCTGTCTTCCCCTTGCTCTGGGCCACCCATTGCTGGGGTGGAACCAAAATTGAACTCGCCATCGTCGAGTTTGCCGATTTTCGTTAGACGTGACCCGAGCGAATCGAGGCGGCTTGCATGCGCCTGCAATTCACCGATTTGCATCGCCAACGCGTTCAAATCGCGTTTCGCTTGTTCTTGCGTTTGATTTAATGCCAGTGCTTGACCATTAAGCTGCCCACGTAAACCGGTAAGTTGGGAGCGCGTTACGCCTTGTGCGTCGCCAAATAAGCGACCGACCATAAAACTAGAGCTAACTAAGACACCAATGACCAGTGCAGCTGCGCCACCGACTAAAAACTGCACCGAACGCTTACTAAGTTCAATCGTTTTCGGGGTTTTAAACGGTTTGCCGATTAGAATCAAATTCATGCGCTGTATCAACTTTTTGTAGAGCGCTCAGACATTTAGGATGCCCAAACACTGTGACTAAAAAAATTCGCAACCCGACCACCGATTTCGGATCCCCGCTGGCAAATCATTTCGAAAAGCTCCCTGGCTTTCTCGAAATGCTGACACGCGTGGAGTCCTATACCGAACTGGGATCACGATTAAACGGGGGTTTGCCGCCGTCGATCCGAGCGCATGTGCACTTCGCCAGTATCGATGGGCAAAATCTTCGTTTCCTCGCTGATTCCTCAGCATGGGCTACAAAACTTCGCTTGTTGTCTGCCACCGTTATCGCTTTGGCGCATCGCCACGGCTACCCCGGTGTTACTGCGCTCGCTATTCGGGTGCGGCGTGTAGGAAGTTCGTACTGAATTTTTGGCGGCACCAAAAATTCAAACCCGCAACACGTTTACTAACACACACCAACTAACAACCAGCTTTGAAGATTTATTCAACTAATTTTGGTGCAACTCTATTTGGTGAAACAAAAATTTGTCGCTTGATGGAATTTAGAATTTAAAAAACGTGCTGAGGATGTCCGAATATCGTAGGTGCAAGCCCGACATCGGCAAAGGTGACTTCTTCCCATGCCTGCGGCTGCGCTTTTAGCGCACGCACCAACTTATTGTTTAATGCATGACCACTTTTATGGGCGCTCAGCGCACCTAAAATCGGTTTGCCGAGCAGGTACAAATCACCCACCGCATCCAGAATTTTATGTCGCACGAATTCGCTTTCGTAGCGCAAACCATCTTCGTTCAATACGCGGTAGTCGTCCAACACGATGGCATTGGCCATACTGCCGCCTAATGCAAGATTACGCCCACGCAGCACTTCAATATCACGCATAAAACCGAAGGTTCGGGCGCGGCTAACTTCGCGAACAAACGATGTTTTCGCGAAATCTAGAGTCAACTTTGACGCCTGCGGCGCAATGGCAGGATGATCAAATTCAATGTTAAAGCCGATTTTGAAGCCATGGTGTGGATCTAGGCGCGCCCATTTGTCGCCATCACGCACTTCCACCGTCTTTTTGATGCGAATAAAGCGTTTAGCTGCTGCTTGCTCGGCGATTCCAGCCGATTGAATTAGAAATACAAATGGCCCAGCGCTACCGTCCATAATTGGAACTTCCGCTGCGCTCAACTCAACAATACAGTTATCAATACCCAAACCGGCCAAGGCACTCATCAGGTGCTCAACGGTTGCGACGCGAGCGGTGCCATTACTCAAAGCGGTGCAGAGCGAAGTATCCACCACTAAATGCCCGGCTGCGGGTATACAAACCGCTGGCGTCAAATCCACACGCTTAAACACGATGCCGTGGTCTGCTGGCGCTGGCTTGAGCGTCATAAAGACCTTTTGCCCTGAGTGCAGGCCCACGCCGGTCGCGCTAATTTCCGTTTTGAGTGTTCTTTGACGAAGCATTCGTTTCGGGGCCAACTGTAAGGGGCTGAAGGGCATTAAGGTCGGTATAGGCGCTAGCGCACATACAGCACCCTAAAATTTGGGGAAGCAATTATGGCGAAATCATAGCACGTAGATTTGTCATTCCAACCTGAACTGACGTAAGAAAGCGACGTTTTGTTGTATTTGCGCCACAATGCACAGGATTTTGCGCCGTTTTTCGGCTATTTCGGGGCAAAACACTGATTTCGACCGTTTTTTATGCGAAAGCCACGTGAAATTTCACTACGGGGCGCGACTTTCCTCCGCTTCAAAAAAAGGTACGGGTTCGCCCACTTCAAAGCTGCGCTTCCATTGCGCCAGCATCGCAAGCGACTGCTCGCCTACACGCACTTGAGGAAATGACGCCAGCTGCCCTTCTTTGAGTTCGCGTTCACTGACGCTCTTCTCGGCGCTTTGGAACGCCTTGAGCAAGTCTTTATGTTGGTTTAGCGCCTCCAATAAATAGGCGCGACCAAAATACGTCGTTTCAAAATCACCGCCACATCCAAACGAGGTGCGATCACTGCGCGCCGCTGTCATCACCACCGCTTCCGGGCCGACGAGCGCATCTAAATAGCCGCCGGAGTAACACGCTGAAACCAGCACGACACGCCTGCGAATGCCTGCCTGGGCCAATGCGCGCGCCAAAGTAGCTGGCGTAATTTGATTTAATGGCAACGGTGGCAGCCGCAGCGAAAATTCATGCGTAGGACTGCCATGGCTGGTTAGAAATAAAAACAAAATGTCTTCGTCTAAATCCATTTTCTGCGCCATGCCTTTTAAGGTGGCGCGCAAGTTGGTCAAACTTGCCAGCGGATAGCGTGCCGTTGTGCGCGGATGATTGACCAAAATTTGCGTGTGCTTCAATGCGCCAAAGCGACGCTCAAATAAGGCTTGCGCATAGACCGCTTCGTTCAAAAATGTATTTTCACCCCCGTCGCCTGCGAGTGTTAGTACGAATAATTCAGGCGTGCCCTTGCGCGATGGCTGAAGCTTACTTAATGAGTTTTCTACCAAATTGCGCTGCGCATACATCACGGCTTCAGCATCGAACTCAACTGTGGGCTCAGTCAGGGCCGCTTCCTCGGCGTAAAGTTTATCTTCGTCTAAATCCACGTAACGCGGAAAATCCAGACTTAGCGGCCCAATTGTTGGCCATAGCGTTAGCGCGGCGAGAATCAAGCTCAAGCCCATGCGCTTCACCGGCGTTGCTGCGATATCAACAAAACGTAGTCCTTGGTAGCTGACAAATAGCCACCAAAGTGCAAAACCGTAGAGCAGATAAGGCGCATAGCTGGCATTTTTCGCCGAAAAACTTAGCTGCATCGTGCCCGCCGTCCAAAAAGCAGCAATTGGCCATTGCGCTACTAGCAGCACGCTGGCAAGGGAAAATGCTGCCCGCTGCTTGCGCGACAAGGTGACGAAAGCCGCACCCAATAACAGCAATGCGCTAAAGCTATCGGCTAGTAGTCCCTCCAAAGTAAATACTACCGGCTGCCCGATCAGTTGCCAAAATTGCAGCAACACACTTACACCAATGCCAAGCAGCACAATTAGCCAAAAATGTTCCGTGGGCCGTTGCGGGCTGATTGAACGCGCACGCACACCAATGCACAGCAGCAGGCCTGCGGCAAGCGTTTTCGCGAAATTTAGGAGTTTTTCGAGCATGCTAGACGCGAGTGAGTGTTCAAAATTTCCGCAAATCATCCGATGAAGTATTCAGTGTAGCCGATGCCATGCAAATGGTGCTTTGCGCCTCTGAATCCAATTCCCGCTACCATGCTTTGCAGTAACTCGTTTCTGCTTCGCAATTAATCCGCCATTGGCGGATTGCTTCGCTAACCCCTCATAAATTGCAGACCCTATTTAATGCCGACTTCGGAACGCTCCAACGCACAAAATTTGCTCAATGTGCGGGATTTGCGCTTGCGCTATGGCCGCGCTGAGATTTTATCCGGCGTGACTTTCAGCCTAAAGCGCGGCGAAGCACTGGGATTGGTCGGTGAATCGGGCTCAGGCAAAACGTCGACTGCGTTGAGCGTGATCCAGCTTTTAGCAGATTCGGCGAGTTTATCCGGCTCAATCCAATTCCAAACGCGCGATGGGAAAGTTCAAGAGCTTATTGATCTGGGGGAGACGAAACTATCGCGTTTACGTGGTCGCGAAATTGGCATGGTTTTCCAAGACGCTTTGGCAGCGCTAAATCCAGTGCGCAGCGTTGGGAGTCAGCTGCGAGAAGTATTGATCGTGCATCGCAAACTGTCCGGCGCGAAGTTACGCACTGAGACACTCGCGTGGCTGACACGCGTTGGCATCAACGATGTCGAAGTCATTGTCAAACGCTACCCGCACGAACTTTCTGGCGGCCAACGTCAACGCGTATTAATCGCGTTGGCACTTGCCTGTGAGCCAGCATTGCTTATTTGCGACGAGCCGACCAGCTCATTAGATGTGACGGTACAAAAGCAAATCACAACTTTGCTGAGCGATTTACGCCGCGAAGTTGGCTTGAGCATGCTTTTTATCAGCCACGATTTAGCGCTCACGTCCGAACTTTGTGATCGCATTGCGGTGATGAAAAATGGTCAGATCGTTGAAATTGATCGCGCTGGCCAGATTTTTCACGCCGCCACGCACCCATACACACGGGGTTTGCTCATGTGCCGCCCAACACTCAGCAACAATCCTGAAAAGCTGCTGACAATTGCGGATTTTGAGGCTGGAAATACCGAGCAAACAGCACGCGATTTTGCCGGGCGTGCCGCACAACTAGATGCGGCACCGGAATTTTTGCGCGTGCGCGATCTAGTTGCAAGCTACCGAGTGGGTGGTTTGGCGCAACTGTGGCGACGCCCAAAAATTGCGGTGCAGAGTTTAAGTTTTAGCCTAAAACGTGGTGAGTGTTTGGGCGTCGTAGGCGAATCTGGCTCGGGAAAAACCACCTTGGCCCGTTGCCTAGTGCGCTTACATAAAGACTGCACTGGCAGTATTTTGCTGGACGGCACGGAGTTGATGACGCCGACGGGTGCGCGCTTGCGTAAGCTGCGCCGACGCTTTCAGATGGTGTTTCAAGACCCGTATTCGTCGCTCAACCCGGCGTTGAGCATTGAGCGGACATTATTAGAGCCTTTAATCGTGCACGGTTTACATGCAGGGCGCCACGGCGAACGGGTACTGGAATTATTAGACGCAGTTGGCTTAAGCGCCAGCACGTTAGAACGCAGCCCTGCCGAGTTCTCAGGCGGCCAGCGCCAACGCATTGCGATTGCGCGTGCTTTAGCGGTGGAGCCGGAGTTGCTGATTTGCGATGAATCCGTTAGCGCCCTAGATGTTTCTGTACAAGCACAAATTTTGAATCTAATCAAAGACCTACAGAAACAATTCGGCTTAACTTTAATTTTTATCAGCCATGATTTGAGCGTGATTCGCTTTTTGGCAGATCAAGTTTTAGTGATGGCCGACGGCGCTGTTGTTGAGCACGGCGGGTGTGAGTCGGTCTATCAAAACCCACAACACCCAATTACACGTAGCCTATTAGCCGCGGTACCGCGCGGCCTAGAAAATTAACCAACCCGGCTGCGCCTCAGCAAACTCAAACCCCATAAGCCCCAGCCGAGCATTAATAAAATACCGCCCAGCGGTGCCAATTTCGATAAAAAAGGCGGCGCGCCTAACGCCAACGCCAGCAGACTAGAACAAAACAAAACCGACCCGCCCGTGAAAGCAAAACCGGCCAGCATACGAATCGGTAAATGCTTGGTGCTCTGTTGCGTCCCTAAAATAATCAGCACCAGCGCGTGCACGATCAGCATTCGCAACGCCAAATCGAAGCGCTGCTGCGCGTTTGGCAAAAGCGTGAATAAATGCGCGCCTAGTGCACCTAAGATTACCCAGATCAGGCCCATCAAGGCACCGACCACACTGAAAAATCGTGCCACTTATGAAATTTCCTAATAAATTTTGTAAAAATCCACGGGGTTTTATCTCAACACTTGCTTTAAGTATGTGTTGTAAGTTATTGTTTTATCTCGCCATCAACAGCGACCGGTACCTAGCCGAAGAACAATAGCAGCAGCGTCTAAAATTTGCGCTCGAAATGTGGTTTTAGCCGAGCAATTTGCAAATAGACACTTTAAAGGCAGCAGGAAGCTGCCTTTTTTTTGCCTGCATTTTTTGCCCGTATGATTTGGCTATCGCAACCACCGCAGTTACTGCATTACCTAAGGACGTCCTGATTAACTGGCATCGAACGCGTTTTGAGTCAAAATGGCCTGCATCAAGGCAGGATTCGCAGCCGTTAGCCGATGCGCTCCCGGCAAGAATCCTAACGCGGATGCAGGTCATTTTGGACAAAACCCTTCGGGAGCGGTCTTTTTGGGCGATCTGCTGCGTTGCCGAGCTTGACAAGGGAATAACCATTGCCTGCGCTCGGCGTCTTGCAGCTCATCCCAAAAAGCACTCGCTCGCGTCAATGCCAGTTAATCAGGACGTCCCTAAGGCTCGCCACAAAGTAAGCGCCGGACGTGCTCATCAATAGTTTCTTGCTGCACCCGGCATTCGCGTTGCAAATCACTATGGTGCATTCGAATCCATTGTTCCATCAACACACCACCGTTGGGGCCGCTAAAACTATGACCCGGCCCGTCGTTCGCGACCGCACCAAAAGACTTCACCAAAAACTTCAACACATCATTGAACAACTGCGGCTCGCGTAAGCGCAAACCGGCAAGTGGATTAGGCGCTTCATCGGCAAACGGATCGTGGTAACGGCGAAAGGCATTACCGCGTTCATACGAATCAGCCCCGTTCTCATCAACTTGAGCGGCCGCTGCATCTAATCCTTGCCCGACTAAGTCACGGTTGCCCTTGCCGCTGCCAGCGCGGGCAAACGGATCGGAAGGTAGCCCAGTAGCCCCACTGCTTTGGCCGGACTGAGTTTCAGCGCCGGGCCCATTTTCAGATTTAGGCACTGAGTTGGTACTGGCACGCTCGCCAGCGTTTGCTACGTCTGCACGACTGTCTGAGGCTTGTGCATCACTTGTCGCGATTGGTCCTTGCACTTGCATTGTCGGCCGACCAATTTCATCGCTCGCAACTTCAAGGCGCACTGACTCCGAGGCGTTCACTTTAGATGGAGCGCGCGACATTACCGGACGCGCAGATACCGCCGGTGCCGCAGGCGTGATACTGGGCTTAACGACGTCAGCGTCAATGCGCAGGTCTGGCGGCGCGCTATTACTTGGATTGGTGCTAGCAGTATCTGCCGGAGTTAACACCGGCTGCACCGCTGCTGCGATTGCCAAGGGCTTCGCCACGCTGGGCTTGGCTTGCTCAACGCGTAAATCCGGCTTTGGGTTCATCGGCTGTTGTGCCGCAATCGCCATTGGATTCGCTGCGATTACTGGTTCGATCTTAGGTGCCTGCACACCGGGCAAAATTGAAATCGGTGCTGCCGCCATGCGATCAGGTGCCGCATTCGCCTCCATCGCAAGCGGACGTATCGGGGTCGAAGTTGCGTCCGAATTTGCAGGTGCGCCATTGGCTGCACCGCGTTCTTCGGCGGGTTGCTCGGTTGTGCTCATTGCCGCAACGTCAATACTAGGCACCAAAACAATGTCCGGTGCGCTAGGTGCTGGCGTTGCCTCTAACGCCAACAAGGGCTGCGGCGCGGGCGTTGATTGGCTAACACTAAGCACTGCAGCCGCCATTTGCGCCGGGCTGGGCGGAGGCTGGACATCGACTGGCGTGTTCGCGGGCGCGGAGTTCGAGTCCGGCAGGCTTTGCGTTTGCGCGGTGGCTGCGGGCGCACTTCCCTCCGGCTTGGGCGTTGGCCCCATCGGGCCAGGGTCTAAATTGACTTCATACTCAAGCGGCTCGTTCGGCTCAACTAATTCTTCAGGTAAGCTTATTTTCGGCGGCCAAAGATAGAACGGGCTAAACAGCTGATACAGCGCAAGTCCTTGGACAATCAGCATGAACAAAACCGCGGGCAAGGCCAACAGCAAATTTTGCTTAATCGCTTTCGGATGGCGGTACGGTTTTGGCCGTCGCTGCCACCAAAGTGTAGGATTGGGCAGCCGAAGCGTCGGTCTGGCAGGGGGCTGGGAAATAATCTTGCTCTTTTGAGTGTTAAGGATACGAAATTGTTCGCCCCAAACCCGTCAAGCGAAGCCGCTAAGCACGGGCGGCGGCGTATGATCGACGAATCAACAAGCTGACACGTTAATTTCTACCTATGAGCAACTATTCAGATCGGCCCTTTAACAAGGCGAAAGACCGCAGCGGCGCAGGCAATTCCGAACGTCCTGGCTTTCGGGAGCTGCGTAACGAACGCGCGCCGAAGCCGATTTCGCGTGCGGAAATGACCGCCGACCGAGGCGCGCCCAGCGTTTCTGGATCTAGCGTTTCTGGATCTAGCGTTTCTGGATCCGGGCAAAGCCCTTGGGGCACGCCGAAAGCGCATCTTAACCGCCCAGAGCGTCGGCCGGATGATCGTGAATCGCGTCCGCAGCGCAGTGACTCACCGCGCCCATCAATAAACCGAAACGATTTGCCTATTCGGCCTTATGGCCGAAACAACAATGAGCGGCCGTCTGGGCGCACCAACAACGAAAGGCCCTTTGGGCGAAACACCAATGAACGCCCCGCTGCGCGAAATATTGCGAGCGAAGCCAAGCCTGAAATGGACGAAGGCTTTGAGCACGACGCGGCAAACGTAAATTTCGAGGAAAATCGCACCAAAGAGCTGCGCATTTATGGCAGACACGCGATTTTGGGCTTGGCGCGGCAACGCATTGAGGCAATCCGTAAAGTCTATTATCACCGCAGCGCACAAAATCAACTCGGCGAACTGTTGCGCTGGTGCGCGGCTAATAAAATCGGCTATCGCGAGGTTGAACTTGACGATTTGAGTCGGCTTGCCGCGACCGAACACCACGAGGGCGTCGTCGCCGATATTTTGCGCGCGCCCAAACCACTGCTAGTGCCGCTATTAGAATCACTCAAAGGCAAGGCTTTTGTACGTCTGCTGCTGCTAGACGGCGTGGCGAATCCGCACAATTTAGGCGCGATTTTGCGTAATGCTGCGCATTTTGATAGCGACGCTGTGTTGATGAGCCCTGGCACGCACACCGATTTGAGCGGCGCAACCTATCGGGTCGCAGAAGGCGGTGCCGAGGCGCAGCCCTTGCTGCATTTGCAGAGCCCGGCTGACTACGCCACGATCAAAGCCGCAGGCTTTACCTTTGTTGCGGCCCACACACGCCAAGCGAAGTCCCTTTGGCAACAAAAATTGCCACCGCGTTGTGTGATTGTGTTTGGCGCTGAAGGTGCAGGCGTTAGCGATGCCTTACTCAGCCATTGCGAAATGCGAGCCGCCATTCCCGGCAGCGGCAAAGTTGAAAGCTTAAACGTGGCGCAATCGGTCGCGGTATTTTTGGCAGAAGGGCAGCGGCAAAGTTCGCGTTAGCGTAGCAATCCGCCAACGGCGGATAAATTGCGCAGCAGAAACGAAGTTTCTTCAAACGGTTTGGGTTGCGCGGCGGTCTCAATCCTTCGCCGCCAACGCCCGCGCCCGCCGCAGACTATGTACGCCGAACTTTTGATTAATGGCATCGTGCAATTGGTCTTTGGCGTTAGCCGGAACTGCGCTAGGCAGCGTTGCTGGCGGAGCAAACGCGTTTCCTATAGTTTTGTTTGCCAAGGCAAACAAATCCGCCTGTTGCGGCGCAATTTCCTTCGCCGTGACCTTAACGTCAAAGCGCGACGCACTTAGGCCCAGCAAACGGATGCTGGGGCGCTTTTGCTCATGCCACCAGCGCAGCAAAATTTGCTCGGCAAGCTGAAAAATCGCGTCGGTATTCGCGCAGGCCGGCTGCAGCGGTGCTTGTCGAGTCAGCGTCTCGAACGGCGGCACGCGAATTTTGACGGTGATGGTGTGCGCGGCCAAGGCATGTGCTCGCAGGCGCGCGCTTACTTTTTCGGTCAAGCGCATCAGCCACATGCGTGCCTCGCTAAGTGATTCCAAATCTTGCGCGAAAGTATGTTCGGCACCTACCGATTTTTCTGCCCGGTCCGCGACCACAGGCCGGGTATCAATGCCAGCCGCGAACAGCTGTGCGGTTTCACTGTGATTGCCCAGCGCTTGTCGAACCCGTGCCAACGGCGCTAGGCGCAGCTGCGCAATCGTGTGGATGCCAACACGTGCAAGCTTTTCAGTCGCAACCCGTCCGATGGTGTAGAGCTTGTGCACCGGCAAGGGATCTAGGCGCGTGTGCACCTGCTCAGGCGTTAGGTGCAACAAGCCATTGGGTTTGCACAGCTCGCTCGCCATTTTTGCCAGCAATTTGTTATGCGCAATT
>JAYVAQ010000273.1:0-4616 GCA_043750875.1 Rhodanobacteraceae bacterium | reverse complement strand
TGGGCGAGTAGCCATTCATATGGAAGACTTTGCCCAAGTACGCGGTAAGTGGCCGCCAGAAAAGTACGAGTCAAGCTTTGAAACTGTTGCGAGTATTTGTTATCGCAAACATGACATGCAGGCACTCATCGAATTCACCCGGCGCATGATTTTCAATGTTTTGATCGGCAACGGCGACGCGCACTTAAAGAATTGGACGCTACTTTACGCGGATGGTAAGAAACCGCATTTGTCTCCTGCGTATGATTTGGTGTCGACAATTCCGTATATCGCGAGCGATGATATTGGCTTGAAGTGGCGCCGAAGTAAAAGATTTGGAGCTATCAATTTGGCGGGTTTTGACGCCTTGGCAAACAAACTGGGTGCGCGTGACATCGCGCTTTCAGATATTGCGCGCGATACTGTTGAGCGAGTTTGCCGCACTTGGGCTGAGCGATCTGAATTGCTTATTCAAAGCTCTTCAACCCGACAATCAATTTCAAAGCACTTGTCGCTTCAGGCTGATAGGTTGCTTTCGAAATCCCGCTAGGGTCGGGAGAATCTAAAGATTACATAATCGCCACTTCTGGCCCACCCCCCTGCGCCAAACGCCCTTCAATTTGCGCCAAGATGCTTTCATCGGTGATTTTTTGATCAGCGCTGAGCATGAAAAGCTTGGAAATTACTTCGCTGGTGCGGGCATCCTCATCAACAAAAGGCAGCGCCGCTTGCGCACGCACTTTGCTGCCCGCGGGCACCACGCACAAATAGCCCGCGGGCATCACGTGGATGACCGCGGTGCCTAAATGCAGTCGATAGCTGGCGCGTTTACCGATGATCAGCGCGAAGTGCCCGTCCACGCGCACATTGGTGAGTTTAAGGCTGGGGATCAACGCGGTTAATAAGGCGATGCGGCTTTTTTGCACTTCTTCGGAATGCTCGCCCGGATCGGCCGCACCGACGCTAATCACCAGATCCAGATCGCGCATGAATTCGGAGAATGCAAACGCCGGAACTTCGCTCAACATCAACGGTTGTTCACCGCGATAGAAGCGAATTTCTGCGAGTTCGGTTTCTTCTTCTTGGGTCAAAAACTGATAGACATCCGGCAAGTCAATTTGGCCGTGCACGCCATCGCCCAGCTTCTTGCGCGCGGCAAAATCAAAGTCACTGCCTACCATGCGCCAGCCGCGACCGCTCAGTGTGGCGCCCAATACGTGGGTGCGCACGCGGCGGCCGGCAAAGCGCAGCGAGTGATCGTCGGCAGGATTGGCTGCGATTGATTGACCAGCGCATAAAGCCGCTGCAGCCGAGCCGCGTCGGTCGCGAGGTTCAGCAATAACTCCAGTAAGTCATCGCAGGCGGGTGCCAAAAAGGGGTGCTTATAGCGCGCTTGCGCGGATGTCAACTGGCTCAGCTCTTCCTTCGCGATCATCGGATGCAGATCTTTTTTAATGCGTTTTTTTTCCGCAGCCATCCACTCTGGAATATTGATCTCAATGTCGGAGGACGGGTTATTTATTTGATACGCCAAGCGCGCAATACCTAGCTCAAATGCATACTCGCAAGGCAATTGCAATAGAAAATATTGGCACAGCTCGGTGATCACATCGGCGCGATCACGCAGGTTCGAAGTGCGTGCGCGCGCGTTCGGTAAATACTGAACTTCGGCCGGAAAAAAATAGTAGTCGGCCACGTGCTGGCAAAGCTGTGCGCCAAATTCGTGCTGATCAAGGGGCGTTAATAGCATCGCTGGCATATCCGCTCGCGCTTGCCATGGCTCACCGCGTTGCAAAGCCCGGCGCCGACTCGCCACCGCGCGTTCAAAATCGTGCATTAGGCGCTGCGCCTCCAACTGCTGGCACAGCGCCAACAACCAGGCTTCAAAGGCCAGCAAACGCGCACGTTGTTCGGGGCTGGGCGCCCAAGTGGAATGACTCATCAATGTTCATAACCGCCTGCGAGCGGAATCAGTCGTAAAAAAACGATGCTACTTTGCTCGCTCAGCGTCACAATTTCATCCGCGTCACGATGCAATTCGCCGTCTAATAGCACTTGAAAGCCACCCGAGTTAAAGACCCTTAAAGCGTGTGTCAGCTCGCGCTGCTCCTGCGCATGCCAATCGGTGGGCGGCGCTGCAGTCGGGGTATTTTTAAGCGCGATGCGACCAGATTTGCGGGCTTTTTCGATATCCAGCTCGGACAAATGTGGCAACACTTTGACATCTACCTTGCTTTGCTCGCGCAGCCGCCGCAATAACATTTGCGCACGCACCGCTGCACGAATCAGTTCGGCAATGCTCAAGCGCTGGTGCTCCAGTTCCAGTGCCAAACTGCCTTCACTCAATATGCCCTGACGCGCGAACTGTGCGTCACATTCAACCCTGCAGTGCACCACGTATTCGCTCCGAATCGGCCCGGCGTATGTGCCGGAAAACCCTACTTCCGCTTCGGCCAAGCCGCCAAAAACGCCGCCGCAGCACCCAGCCCAAGCGATAACACCGGCGCTGCCAAGCCAAAAATCATTACATGCACACGCGCATCAAACACAAAAAGCAGCGCTGCAGCCGCCAGCAACGCGACACCTAAAATCGCGAGCACTGTGGTGCGCTGCATCGCATAGCTGGCGTCGGTCAAGCGTGCGAGGTCTTTGCTGCTCATTTCCATATGGGTTTTGCCGCTGGTGGCTTGTTTGAGGTATTCAAACAGCAATCGCGGCATTTCTGGTGAATTTTGTACCCAGCTGGGCAGTCGGGTTTGGATGTCTTTGATCGCGCTTTTTAAGCCGTAGCGCTCGGCCATAATCTCGCTCAAAACGGGCTTAGCCGCGCTCCAAATATCCAACTGTGGCCACAGTGTGCGGGCGATGCCTTCAATATTGAGCAAGGTTTTTTGCAGCAACAATAGCTGCGGTTGCACGATTAGCTCGTACTTGTGCGCCAGCGAAAACAGCTTCATCAGCACTTCGCCTAAGCTAACTTCCGAAAGCGGGCGGCTAAAATAAGGCTCACATATCGTGCGTACCGCACCTTCCAGTTCATCGACGCGCACATGGCTGGGCATCCATCCGGCTTCTAGGTGCAGCTCAGCAATGCGGCGATAATCGTTGTTAAACATTGCGGCAAAGTTTTCCGCCAAATAGCGCTGATCCAACGCACTGAGCTGGCCCATAATGCCGAAATCAAGCGCGATCACGGTCGGATCCTCCGGGTGTTCGCGGCTAATCAGCAAATTGCCCGGGTGGACGTCGGCGTGAAAAAAATTGTCGCGAAACACTTGGGTGTAGAACAGCCGCACGCAGCGCTCGGCCAGTTTCTCAAAATTCACACCGATGGCTTTCAGCGTTTCCACATCATTGAGTGGCACGCCGTAAACACGCTCCATCGTCAGCGCGCGCTGTTTGCTGTGGCTAAAGATCATTTCCGGCACTTTTAACTCGGTGGAGCCCAAAAAATTACGCCGCAATAAACTGCCGTTCGCGCCTTCGCGCAGCAAATCCACTTCATCGGTCAAGGCGCGCTCGATCTCCGCCACCACCGCTTTTGGCCGGATGCGATCACTATCGGTCAAGCGCTTATCCGCAATCGCCGCCAGCGCGCGCAGCACCCGCAAATCCCCTTCTATTTGCTTCTCGATGCCTGGGCGCAGCACTTTAATAACTACTTCGCGCCCATCTTTCAGCGTCGCGGGATGCACTTGCGCGATCGAGGCACTTGCTAGCGGGATCACGTCGACGCTGCCAAAAAGCTCAGAGACCGGTGCACCCAACGCGGTTTCAATGGCAGCGATGGCGACATCACCGGGAAAGGGTTTTACGCGATCTTGTAAGTGCGCCAACTCGTCGGCAATGTCCGGCGGCATCAAATCCCGCCGGGTTGAAAGAATCTGTCCAAATTTGACAAAAATGGGCCCCAACTCTTCTAACGCCAGCCGGAGGCGCGCACCGCGCTTGAGCTTGGCAACATCGGCGGCTTCGTTACGAAACCAGGTCAGCGGCGTAAAAAATACAGCTGCGGGCGTGATCTCATCCAAGCGCCAGCGCAAAGCCACGCGCGCAATGCGCATCACCCGCCAAAGGGCGCGAATCTCGCTAATCATAAGGATGCTTGGCTGTTGTGCATAGGTTCGTCGCTTGGCTTAAAACTTAATCCCGAGCATAAGCGCCAACCGGTATCTTTTGTGTAATTACGGGCCTAACTTGGTTGCTTGCTGCCCTCAATTGTGCGCGCGAACGCCGCTGCGTTCAAATGGGCGACGAATAAGCAAGTGCAATATTGGGATGCGCTAATCATTGCCATCTGTGCCGAGAACGGTGGCAAAAAACTGTACAGCGAAGGCGCGCCGTCGGCTAAAAAGCTTTTAGGCGTGCAGTGCGCCTCACCGTTTTAGCAACTTATTTGTGGTCTCGCCTTGCGAGCAGACTTTTCTAGCACGCCAAAATCGAGTGCAAACTCGCCTAGATTTAAGGCATAACTGCACTCGGCGGTGCCGTAATTAATCGCATAAGTACATACCCACTTTCAAACACTCGGAGCCTTTCATGCCTTATACCAAGTTCAAAAAGCTCGCCGAAGAGACCGGCGCGAAGTTTGTCGATATGCGTTTTGCTGATTTACTGGGCAAAGATCACCATTTCAC
>JAYVAQ010000272.1:0-2057 GCA_043750875.1 Rhodanobacteraceae bacterium | reverse complement strand
GTCGGGGAGATTGTTGGGCTCTGCCATGACGAAGCTCCTTGCGGGATGTGAGTGATGCGCGTTTGCAGCGCCATTTAAACAAACGGCGCTGATTGTTTCAGCGCCGTCGATAGTTCTTGAAATAAAAAGTGGCAGGGATACAAGGACTCGAACCTAGGAATGTCAGAATCAAAATCTGATGCCTTACCAACTTGGCGATATCCCTACCGAAGACGACATCGAAACCGATACCGTCTGAGCCGCGAATTGTGTGGACTGAAGTGGTGCTTGTCAATTCAATAGTGCTTAGTTTGCGTCGGATGTGGTTGCTCTGGTTGGCGATGGTTTAGGTTCGGTAGTTTGCGCTCAAGCCGCCCACGGATTTAGCAGCGCCACGCCGAAAAACTCAAAATCAGCGACGTTGCGGGTGCACACCGAGAATCCGCGGCTTGCGGCGATGGCGGCAATCATTAGATCCGCCACCCCAGACGTGCGTCCCGACGATTTTCTCAAACCACCAAGACGCGCATAGTGAGGCACCGCTGATTCATCGAAACTTAAAATCCGGTCCGCAAAACTTCTGGTCAACAGAATTGACAGTTTTTCTGAAAGCAACGTTCTCTTTTGACCGGGCGGCAATAACGCTAAGCCTAGCTGCAACTCAGCGAGCGACAGGGTCGTAATCGCAAGCTGTGGCAGGCGTTGCGTGCGCATCCAACGCAAAACTTCGCCGTTTGGTAACGCACGCGTCAGTTCTGAAATTACATTGGTGTCGACAATGATCACTGCTCGAATATCGCGCCGATGGCCTGCGAACGTGGAATTTCTGGCATGTCAAAACCATGTTCGAGACCAAACAGGCCGAGTGCAATATCGGCCATATTTTCTTCAACGGCAGGTGGCACCAATGCTGCCCGCAAAATACTCCGGGCTTCGGCTTCCATCGAACGCTGATTGCTAGTCGCGCGCAGTGCGAGATGCTGTTTCATTTCATCGTCTATTTTTCTGATAGTCATGGCATGCATCGCATTTTCCTAAGCTCTAACTCCGTGTAAATGCTATCAAATTACCGCACATTTTGCCATCACATTTAATGGTTAGTGGTTTCAGCGCTTTACTATGGATTTTCAAAACCGTTTTTAAACAACATATCGATACTCAAAATTTCGTTGTCATCGGTTGCGGAATTGTTGCTGGCGACGGCATCGAAGCTGGTGCTGTTGGCATAAGTGGCGCTATGAATCAATCGACCACTCGCGCTCGGCGCGAGCGTGCAGCGGATAGAGTAGTTGAGGCTGTTCCCGCTAATAACGAAGGTATGGACGACGTTTATAGCTCCCGATCCAGCCGCTGAAACACAACTGCCGATGCCCGGTCGTTCGCAAGTCCATGTATAACTCGCACATTGCGCGGGAACCTGCGTGCGGGCATTGAATGAGTCGATGTTTTGCGGCCCGTTATTGGTAAAGCTCAAGCTGTACAACACTTGCTGGCCTGCCGATACCGCACTGATACCATCGCTCATGCTGACGGCCAAATCAGATAGCGGTTGGATCTGGACATTGGTGCTGGCAACGTTGTTCGCTGGATCAACATCGCTGCCCACGCGTAAGTTGGCACCAAACCTGCCAGTAAACGTGCCAATGATATTGCCCGGCATGACACAGCTTTGCGTATAAGTTGCTTGGCCAAAAGCCGCGAGCGACAGTTGTTCGTCCAATGCCACTCCGAATCCACTACCGGTGCAGCTGCTGCCATTGCTGGCCGAGCAAGTCCAGCTGCAATTGCCGCCAGGGATTAGGCTAAATATGCCGTCGCCTTCAAATGCGGCTCTACCCAGAGATGTTTGCGCACTGTCATTGAAGACGCGCCCGATAAAAGTAACGGTTGCAGTACTCGGTGCGGTGGCTCCGTTGAGGCTGGAAATGCTTGCGATCAAATCGATGCGCGGCCCGACAGTATTGGTATCGGTGGCGGTGTTATTGCTGGTGTTAAAATCGGGCACGCTGGGATTGGCGGTGACGGTTGCGGTATTAACCAAACTACCTTGCGCGCTGGGGGCGACTGTACAAACCGCG
>JAYVAQ010000271.1:0-2425 GCA_043750875.1 Rhodanobacteraceae bacterium | reverse complement strand
TCTGTGCCCGGGCAAGCCCCAGGGCTTGATTAAGTTCTGCAGAAAGTTCGTCATCGCGAGGAGCGCAGCGACGTGGCGATCTCAGCGCGCCAAGATTGCTTCACTTCGTTCGCAATGACCAAACGAAATTTTGGGCGCGTTCGTGAAGGCGACAATCAAACCAATCTTAAGAAAGTTTCTTGAAATCATGATCACAAGGAAGTTAGCAAATGAATTTATTAATTGAGCTGGGCTGTGAAGAACTGCCGGCACAAGGTTTGACCGAATTGGCCGGTCAATTTCGCGATGGCATCTGTGCGGGCTTTAAAAAACGTGGCTTGAGTTTTAGCGACGCGGCTGCTCTTTGGACGCCGCGCCGTTTGGCAGTGCAGGTATTTGATGTAGCCGCCGAGCAAGCCGCGCAACTGACTGAACGCCGTGGTCCAGCACTTGCTGCCGCTTTGGATGCTGCGGGCGCACCAAGCAAGGCGCTGCTCGGTTTTGCCGCTAGTTGCGGTGTCGGCTTGGACGCACTGGAAAAATTAGAAACTGATAAAGGCAGCTGGTTTGTTCATCGTGCCAGCGTGCCAGGCCGCGCTACGACGGCACTGATTCCTGAGATTTTGGCGGAAGCACTATCTGGCCTGGCAATCCCTAAACCCATGCGCTGGGGCGATTCCTCGCAAGCATTTTTGCGCCCGGTGCATTGGCTGGTGGTGCTGGCTGATGCCGATGTGGTGCCGTGCACCGCGTTTGGCATTCAAAGTGGGCGAGTAAGTTATGGACACCGCTTTTTGGCACCCGCAGCCGTTGCGCTCGCGCATGCCGATGACTATGCGGCGGCATTGCTTGCGGCAAAAGTACAAACTAATCCCGTCGTGCGTGCTCAGATTGTTCGTGATGGCGTACAAGCCTTGGCACTAGAAATAGGCGGCCGCGCCGAAATCCGGGCTGGCCTGCTGGATGAAGTGGTCAATCTAACCGAGTGGCCGGTGCCGATCTTGTGCGCGATTCCGCCAGAATTTATGCGGCTACCCGCTGCGACAATCGTGACGACTATTGAAGTGCACCAGCGCTATTTCCCTATTTACAGTGTGTCGGACAACGCGTTGCTGCCCGCTTTTATCGGCGTTGCAAATATTGATAGCCTAGACCCGCAGCAGATTCGTAAGGGCTACGAACGAGTGGTTCGACCACGGCTTGCGGATGCCGATTTTTTCTATCAGCAAGATCTAAAAACGCCACTGGCGCATCTGCAAGAATCACTTAAGGCGGTGACGTTTCAGGCCAAGCTCGGCAGCGTGTGGGAAAAATCCGTGCGTGTGGCAGCGCTAGCGCGCCAATTAGCCACAGCATTTGGCGTAGCGCCTGAAACGGCTGAGCGCGCAGCATCGCTCGCTAAATGTGATTTGATGAGCCGCATGGTGGGCGAATTCCCGGAATTGCAGGGCGAAATGGGCAAAACCTACGCCTTGGCGCAAGGTGAAGCGAGCGAAGTCGCGGCGAGTTTGGACGAAGTGTATTGCCCGCGTGCCAGCGGTGCCGCGATTGCGCCTAGCGCGCTTGGCAAGCTGCTTGCGGTGGCGGAGCGTTTGGACACGCTTGCCGGAATTTTTGCCGCTGGTTTGAAACCCACCGGCAATAAAGACGCGTTCGCGCTACGTCGCGCTGCGCTCGGTTTAGCGCGCACGCTGATTGAAGGTGAGGTAAAACTTGATTTGGTGCAGGCAATTCAATTTGCGGTGGCACAACTGCCAGCCACAGTGGCGGTGAAGCCGGAATTATGCGATGAGCTGTATGGTTTCGTGCTGGAACGTTTGCGCGCCTACTATCAAGAACGCGGTATTGAATCGCTACTGATCGATGCGGTGGTTGAGCGCAAGCCAGTGGATTTGCTCGATTTCGATCTGCGCCTGCGCGCCTGCCAAGCGTTCCGCGCGCTGCCGGAAAGTGTCGCCTTAACGGCTGCGAATAAGCGCATCCGCAATATTTTGCGCAAACTGGATAGCGTGGAAGCCGACGCCGTACGGCTAAGCACGATTAATCCAGCCCTTTTCGAGAACGATGCCGAACGCACGCTCGATGCCGCCGTCCAGCTTGCAAGTACGGACAGCGCACCCTTGGTTAGTGCCCAGCGCTATGTTGAGGCCTTGACGCGGTTGGCGGCGTTGCGCGCGCCAGTAGATCAATACTTTGACGCAGTGATGGTGATGGCCGAAAACACGGAGGTGCGCCACAACAGACTCGCCAGCTTAAAGCGTCTGTCAGAGTTGTTTTTGAACGTCGCGGATGTTTCGGTGTTGGGTTAGCGCAATGAGCTTGGCTCCGCCGCACATCTTCACGCGCGGCGGCTGAAAGCTTAAATAATTAGCCTGCTAACTAATCTGCTTGTTGACGCAAAAATGCCGGAATATTCAACAGTTCAATCTGCTTGTCAGTCATGGCT
>JAYVAQ010000270.1:0-4192 GCA_043750875.1 Rhodanobacteraceae bacterium | reverse complement strand
CCCAAGTGATCACCCCAGAAGTTCGCGCGGGTTTTAGCGAAGCCGTTGTGTACTTAGAAGCGCCTTTTCAACCCTACGACGCGCAATCTAAGCTTGCCGAGCTAAAACCACGATCACATTATGGTTTGCCAGACGATGTTGTGGTGCTAAGTAGTTTAAACAACAGCTACAAAATCAATCCTGAGGTATTTGCCGTTTGGTGTCGCATTTTGCAGGCGGTACCGAACTCGGTGCTGTGGCTTTTGCGCGCGGCCGATGCTGATGCATTCGTTAAAAATATGCAGGCACATGCAATAACGGCCGGCATCGATCCGGCGCGGCTCATTTTTTTGCCGAAAATGCCGCACGCAGAGTATTTAGCCGCGTTAGCGCACAGCGATCTATTTCTAGACACCTTTCCCTACGGCGCCCACACCACCGCACGGGATGCGTTGTTCGTCGGTTGCCCAGTACTAACGGTTACTGGTGCGACGTTCGCCGCGCGTGTCGCTGTCAGCCTAAATGTCGCGGTGGATATGGCAGCGTTCAATACCCCGGATATTGAACACTACATTGCCAGCGCCACGCAGTTAGCCCAGGCGCCTGAGCAACTAAAACTCTGGCGCAGCAGGCTTATTGCCGCGCGGCCAAAATTATTTGACAGCGCCAAGTTTGCCGGGAATTTCATGCGCGCAGTTGAGCTGATCGATGCGCATGCGCGCCGTGGCTTGGCACCGCAGGATTTGCGCTTGGATTGAGTTTGATTTGGATTGCGCGACAAAAATTTTTGCCGCCATGACTAAATTGTTGAATAGATTCTGCGAATGTTGGTTTCGTGCGGACCAAATTAGGCCGCTAAATGCTATGTGTGTTGTCGAACTGAACTACATGATGGGTAAGCCTATCCTTGCTAAACGCGTAGCGTCGAATTTCCATACGACAAGCGAACTGGCGTGTTAATTGAAATTCTCGCTGGGAAAACGCTCCGTCGGCATCTCAATTTGCTCGCCAAAATTGGTGAGCCGCATTAATCGAATAGTGAACTCCTAAGGAATCCCGATGAATCTAAAAGTGCTTTTCACCGCAATCACCGTTTGCACCTCGGCATTGCTTGGTACTTCGGCTGCGCAGGCTGGTAGCTTGGTCGATATGGAAGTGCTTGCGCGGGCGGGATATCGCGGCAGCTTGCCAAGCTATTGGCACCGTGGTCAAAACTATGTCGAGGGCCGCCAAAACCAAGAATTCCGCGTACGTTTGCGAAATAAGAGTCCAGATCGGGTGATGGCGGTTTTGAGCGTCGATGGCGTCAATGCCATTTCTGGTGAAACGGCCGGTGTAAACCAGACCGGTTATGTATTGGCTCCGTATCAAACTCTGGACGTTGATGGCTGGCGCAAATCCAATGTGCGAACTGCAGCCTTTTATTTCACCAACATTAGCGACTCTTATGCGGCGCGCACGCGCAGGCCAGATAATGTTGGCGTGATTGGCGTGGCGGTGTTTCGGGAATTGCGCTACGAGTATGACGAAGAAGATTTCGATGAATATTCGCAAGAAGACGACTATTCCACGAATGACGAATATTCAAGCAAATCTAGCGGGAACGCGCCAGCAACCCCTGCGCCTGCAACGCGCGCCCCGCCGCCGCCAGGACGGCCAGGTGAAGTTGCAGTTCCACAGGGCAAATCCCGCGGGCAAGCCGAAAGTGCGGGTGCACCGTTAGGAACCGGCCACGGAAGGCAGGAATATCGCCCAAGCGTCAGTGTAACTTTTGAGCGCGAACCTCAGGTTTTTGAAGTGCTAAAAGTGCGCTATGACAGTCGTGCCAATTTAATTGCTCAAGGGGTAATTTCAAGGCCGGGCTATTACCGCCAGAATGCGCCTGAGGCATTTCCTGAGCCGCGCTTTGTCCCTGACCCGCGCTGAAGTTTACGCAATATGGGCACAGGAGTGACGCGCGCGGTCTAAACCTTAAACTCGATTGCGGCACCTTGGTTGACGTCGAGGCTGCGGCGGTAAAACGTATATAAAGCGTTTCGACGTACGCACACCAGCTGAGTATCAAAGGCAATTAACCGGCAGCCAATTAGAAGCACTGTCGGAAAGCGTAATGGTCAACATAGCATCAGCGTCAATCATGGTGTCCTGACCTAAGTTTTTAATACAGAATAAATCAATCCAAGAACCTTCCCAATGCCCGGCCCATTTTCACAGGCACAGCTGCGGCAATATCCGCATCAAACTGCAGCGCTTTTTCGGTAAGCACAATCGCGGTAGAGCCCATATTAAAGCGCCCCATTTCTGCACCTGCCGCCAAACTTGGGCCATCGTCCAGCAGCGAATCGACTATTTTTTGTGCGTAAGGCGGCGTAACAGTACCGCCCCAAACGGTGTCAATACTGGACACAAAAATCGCACCCACCAACACCAAAGCCACTAAGCCGTGCTCGGTTGCAAAAATGCAAACGAGCCGCTCGTTGCGTGCAAACAGGCGCGGAATGGATTCCGCGGTCCAAGTCGCGACACTAAACAGTCGTCCCGGCACGTGCAACGTACGCACTAATTTACCCGCGATAGGCATATGCAGGCGGTGATAGTCGCGTGGGCTCAAATACACGGTGGCAAAACTGCCATTGGCAAAAGTCTTCGCCAATTCCGCATCGCCTAAGAGTTCGGCTGCGCTGTAGTCCATGCCTTTGGCTTGCACAATTCTGCCTTCAGTGACCGCGCCTGCTTGGCTGATCGCGCCGTCTGCCGGGCTCAAAAGCAAATCGCCGCCTGCAGCAATGGGCCGAGCACCGGGCTTGAGCGCGCGGGTAAAAAACGCGTTGAAGCTTGGGTATGCTGCTAAATCTGGTTCTAGCGCGTCGCTCATATCCACCTGAAAGCGCTCAACAATTTGGCGGATAAAGGTATTTTTCACCCAGCGCCATTCGCTGCGGGTCAAATAAAACATGATTCGACTTAAAAACCGATGCGGCAACGCGTATTGCAATGCCAATGCCAAATCGCGCTTGATCATGGTGCGGCCCCTTGATCGGCTGGCGCTGCCGGCGGCGAAATTTTGCTGGTCATAAACGCGGGTACATCGTTACGCAACTGCGGCCAGTCAAACAGCGATTGCTCTACCGGGCGTGCAATTGCCGCCAATTGCCCCTGCGGGTTGATTAGAAAAATTGAAGCCGTATGCGCCATTGTGTAGTCCTGCGCGCCTGGGCCATTTGCTTCTTTTTCGAACACCGCGCCCAAATTGGTGGCAAATTCGGTCAATGCGGGAATGTCGCCCGTGGCGGCGATAAATGCCGGGTTGTAGTGCTTTACATAGCCGTTCAAACTTTCCAGCGTATCGCGCTCTGGATCGATCGAAACAAAAACCACTTGCGCCGCAGCGGCCTGCAAACTTGGCAAGTTCAGAATTCCAAACACCGCACTTAGCTCAGTCAAAGTAGTCGGGCAAATATCCGGGCAGGTGGTAAAGCCGAAACTTAAGAGCGTCCAATGGCCTTGCAATTGCGCCAGCGAAAAATCGCCGCCAGCACTATTTTTGAGGCTAAACGGCGCAATCACTTTTGGCGCTGGATATACCAACAAGCTTTTGTAAGCGTTGGGATTCAAGCCGGTATCGATCGCGGCCGAAGTTGGCGCTGAAATTGACGGCCGGATCTGTGAGCCTAGCCACAAGCCCACCCCGGCCGCAATCGCGACCAGGAAAATGATGAGGAAAACATGTTTGTCGGCCAAGCCAACTTGGCGGGTGCCTGCGGGATATTTTTTCATCTCGCGAGCCTAGCCGATCAAACATGAAGCGTTGGCAAAACACGCGCCACCTTACTGGCAAACTTAAGCTGAGCAGCGAATAATGTCTCCAAGTACAGGTATACGATCAAGCGCATCCTAGAGCGCAAAAAGCTATGAATATCTTGTTCGTTTGCAGTTGCACGAAGTCAAGACGGCAGCAGCGGCAAGTTTAGTTCTTGCAGGAACGCGTTGTGCTTGGCTGTAGCCGTATTGATGGCGTCCTCAATTCTCAGTAATTCCGCGTGCGTCTCAAGCAAGTTAATCTCATCTTCACCGACTGCCGTGCTGATGTAGCGCGAGATGTTGAGGTTGAAATCGTACGTCTCGATCTTCTCAATCGAAACGAGACGTGGTCTTCCGCGAGATGGAATAGACCTGCCTAAGTGCAACGGAATTGGATAGGAAACTTGCTTGA
>JAYVAQ010000269.1:0-2601 GCA_043750875.1 Rhodanobacteraceae bacterium | reverse complement strand
CCGCGATCAACAACTGCAAAATCAATAAAATACTGCTCGCAAGACGATGCGTCATAAACCTGATTCCTATCGCGGCGCTATGCCCAAACATTGCCCTTTACGCGCGCTTTTTCGGAATATACAAATCCGTAATTGTGCCCTCAAACATTTCCGCCGCCATAGCTACCGACTCCGACAACGTCGGGTGCGGGTGAATCGTTAGGCTGATGTCACTTGCATCGCAGCCCATTTCAATCGCAAGTGCCACTTCCGCAATCAAATCACCCGCATTCGGGCCGACGATGCCGCCGCCGATCACCCGGTGCGTGGTTTCATCGAAAAGTAATTTGCTCAATCCTTCCGTGCGATTGACGCCAATCGCGCGGCCGCTGGCGGCATACGGGAAGCTGCCTTTGCCGTATTTGATGCCTTGCTTTTTCGCCTCGGTTTCGGTCAAACCCACCCAGGCGATTTCTGGGTCGGTGTAGGCCACCGATGGAATCACGCGTGCAACAAATTCGCTTTTGTGGCCAGCGGCAACCTCTGCGGTGACTTTCGCTTCGTGCGTGGCTTTATGCGCCAACATCGGCTGGCCGACAACATCGCCAATCGCGAAAATATTTGCGACATTGGTGCGCTGCTGCTTATCCACGTCGATAAAGCCGCGATCAGTCACATTCACGCCTGCGAGTTCAGCTTTGATTTTCTTGCCATTTGGGCTACGGCCGACGCTGACCAAAACCTTATCAAACAATTGTTCTGGCGGCGCGTTCGCACCTTCGAAGCTGACTTTTAAACCGTCCGCTTCGGCTTTGATCGCAACCACTTTGGTGTTGAGAAAAATGCCTTCGTAGTGTTTCGCGATGCGCGCTTGCAAGGGCTTGATCAGATCTAAATCTGCGCCCGGCATTAATTGCTCAGCCAGCTCGACCACGGTAACTTTGCTGCCCAGCGCATCAAAAACGCAGGCCATCTCCAGCCCGATAATGCCGCCGCCCATCACCAGCAGACGCTTTGGGATGTCGCTCAGTTCCAGCGCGTCGGTAGAATCCATCAGGCGTTTATCGTCCCAAGGCAAATTGGGAAATTTGACCGCTTGTGATCCCACCGCAATGACGGCGTTTTTGAAGCGCACCGTTTTTAAGCCGTCGGCGGTTTGTACATTGAAATGCGTGGCGGACCCGAATTCGCCTGTGCCTTTTACCACCGTCACTTTGCGCTGCTTGCTCATGCCCGACAATCCAGCGGTCAATTTGCCGACCACGTTGTTTTTGTGCCCGCGCAGTTTGTCTAAATCAAGTACGGGTGGGGCAAACGTAAGGCCCAATGCCGCAAACGCCTTGGTTTCATCAATCACGCGCGCGGCGTGCAGCAGCGCTTTTGATGGAATGCAGCCGACGTTTAAGCAAACCCCGCCAAGCGTGTCGTAGCGCTCTATTAAGACGACCTTCAAACCTAAATCGGCGGCTCGGAATGCGGCGGTATAGCCACCAGGGCCGGAGCCCAGTACCGCGAAGTCGCAGTCATAATCGGCGGCTGTAATGCTTGTACCGGTGGCTGGCGGCATGGGGTTTGGTTTGGCGCTTGTTGCTGCAGCCGCTGGCGCGCTAGATGTTGCGGCGCTGGCCGTTGGCGCACTGGCAGAGGGTGCCGCTACGCTAGCCGCCGGCGCGGATGCGCTTTCGCTGAGCTCAGCAACCACTTGGCCTTCATCGACGGTGTCGCCTACCTTAATTTTAAACGCTACCAGCACGCCCGCCTTGGGCGCGGGAATTTCCATCGTCGCCTTATCGCCTTCAACGACAAATAGCGAGGTGTCTTTCGCCACCGTTGTTCCCGGTGCAACAAGCAATTCCAACACCGTTACGCCCTTGGCACCACCTAAATCAGGGACGCGAATTTCAGTTAAGCCGTTTGCCATAATGCACTCCATTGAACGCGAATCAGTGAGCCAGCAAGTGTATGCGTTTCAAAATCAATGTCACCGATTTATTCGGTTTGCCATAAACCTCGCGGAAAATCGGATCGTCATTGCGAACGCTGCGAAGCAATCTAAATGCACTGCGCATAAGTACGAGATTGCTTCGCTGCGCTCTCTCGATGAACCTCGCCACGAAACGTATCGTCATTGCGAACGCAGTGAAGCAATCTAGTCCTTCAAAGCTAGATTGCTTCGCTGCGCTCGCAATGACGAGTTTCATGGACTCGGGGCTGCTGCTTTTAAAGGATGAAAACCCGCTTAACTGTCCGTGGCCACCTATTCGATTGACTCTGGCGGCTCCTGCACCCGCGAACCCAACCACAAAAATTGATCCGGCACGGGATCAAACCCAGCTTTCCCAAGTGGCTGACAGCGCAGCAAACGCGCCGCCCCCAACCAGCCGCCCGCAATCCAACCGTGTTGACGCACACAGCCCGCGCAATACACCGAACAACTGGGGTAAAAGCGGCAGCGGCGGCCTAAAAATGGGCTGATCCAGCGCTTGTAAAAGCGTAATAAATGCCCTGGAAGATCATTGGGAGTATTCAAATGTGTAAACGTGCTTAAACAAAGTTTAGACGGAGCATTGCTGATTTAGCGTCGTTTAGCTATAAAGCCCGCCGCTTTGTTTGCCTTAGATA
>JAYVAQ010000268.1:0-18524 GCA_043750875.1 Rhodanobacteraceae bacterium | reverse complement strand
ATCGGGATGTACCTTCCGATTTTCAAACTGGGTGCAGTTATCTGAGCGCTACTTCGTCTAACAAAAAAGCCCGGATTTCCGGGCTTTTTTTATTCGGTAAGTGGAAGTAATTTTGAAGAAACTTCGTTTCAGCTTCGCAATTTATCCGCCTTCGGCGGATTGCTACGCTAACTATTAATATAGCTATTCAACTGCTCAATGACTTTTTGCTGTTCCGAAATCACCACTTTTAGCAGATCGCCAATTGACAACATGCCAACTACCTTGTCGCCGTCGACGATCGGCAAGTGGCGAATGCGTCGGTCGGTCATTAGCCGCATGCAGGCATTGGCACGGCCGTCGAGCGTAGTGGTCAATACCGGGCTCGACATGATTTCGCGCACTGGGGTTTCTTTAGAAGATTTGCCGGCGAGTACGATTTTACGCGCGTAGTCGCGTTCGCTGAGGATTCCGACCAGTTTGTTGTTTTCCAACACGACCAGCGCGCCGACGCCTAGTTCGGCCATAAGCTTTATCGCGGTAAGAACGGTGTCCTCGGGCGTTACACCATGCACCTCGTTTCCTTTACCTTCGAGCATTTGCTTAACTGTTTGCATACGCAGCTTCCTAAGGGTATTGAGTGGATAGTGTGCGCTGCAACGTATGTGTTTGTGTAGTCCAGCTTGAACTTTTAGCCAACTTCGACACTTTCATCGACGCATCGCTGCAAACGCTTCTGACTGAGAACAAATAATGCGTAAGTGACTAACCCCGCAAGCATGATGATCCCTTGTGCGCCAGCAAGTTTGAATGTTGTGCCTGCCACAAGCGGCGATACCGTGCCGGCGACTACGCCGTTAAATCCAAGGCTGATGAAGGTTTGTAGGCTTGCCGCAGCGCCTCGGCGCTCTGGGAAACGATCCATCAGTAATACGGTCAAGCTCGGGTAGGCCAAGCTTGAACCAGCCGCATACATCAAGATTGGAATCGCCGCCAGCGGCCAGGTGGGCAGGCTAACGATGGCGCCGTAGGCAATGTGCGCGGCGCAAGCGCAGATCATGACCAAATAACCGACACCAATTGTGCGCGCGTGTTGCCAACGGGTGGCGACGTAGCCAGAGAGTTGGCTGCCAAGCAATATACCGCCCATGGCAAACACGAATAGTTTCCATAAATCCAAAGTGCCGAGCTTCCACAAATCGAACACAATGGCCGGTGCGCTGGAAATCATTAGAAACAAGCCGCTGAAATTGAACGCAGCCGCTAGGATCAGCCAAACTGCGGCCTGGGATCGAAAAATAGTGGCATAGCTGTGCAGCAATGCCGGTGCCGAAAACTCCAGCCGGTTGGGTTTTGGGTGGCTTTCGCCAAGTTTTCGTAACAGCGCAACTGCAACCACGGCGCTATAAAGCGTGATAAAGGCAAAAATAAGACGCCACTGCGTCGAGCCAGCAAACTGCAAAATCAGACCACCGATGAGCGGCGCGATTGCAGGACCTAGCAAAAATACCAAGGTAATTTGGCTAGTCGCCTGCTGTGCCCTGGCGCCATCAAAGCGATCACGAACCAGCGCGCGCGAAATCACGGTGCCACCCGCTGCGCAAAAGCCCTGCACTGCACGAAAACCAAGTAGCGTGGAAAAATCCGTGGCGAACCAGCAGCCAAAGGAACCGAGCACAAAACCGGCAATGCAGATCAGCACAATAGGCCTGCGCCCGAAACTATCGGAAAGCGGGCCATGCAACAAGCTGCCGATCGCAAAGGCAAACAAATAGCTGGAAATTGTTTGTTGCATCAGCGCTTGCGATACGCCTAGCGCAGCGCCTGCGACCGGGAACGCCGGAAACAGCGTATCAATTGCGAACGGCCCGATCATGCTCAACGCACCCAGAAGTAACACAAATTGAAAATCGGTGATGGGTTTGCGCACGTAGGGTTGCTCTGAACGAATGGCGAGATTAGCAAGCGGCGGATTAACCGCACGTACCAAGTCGCGATAAAACATCGTTTCTAAGTCACAAATTCCAACACGGATATTTCACTCCAGCCGCCCATGACGCCGACTATTGATCGCTTTAGTTTTTTGGTTTTTGACTTGCAATCAATACGCTTTTGCGAGCAGACGCGGAAAACGGCTGGGCCCTTAGACCGAGATTTTCCGAATGGAAAATCTCGGTTAAACGCGGCGTTGGTAGCGTGCGCCGCTGAGCTTGTCGATAAAGCCTTCTAACTCAAGGCTCAGCAATTGCCCCGAAAGTTGGGCGATGCCTAACCCGGTCAAATCCACAAGGCGGTCGATATTGACCGGGTCATAGCCCATTTGCTCGAGAAATAGTTGCGTTTCCGGATCGATCGCCGCACTTGCTGTTGACTCTTTGGCTATGCTGGACTTTTCGCGTGGCGACTTTTTTGTCGCGCTGGCGCTGCTTGGCACCAGCACCTTGTTGAGTAATGAGTCGCGCAAGCCGACCGAAAAGTCGCCCTGAATCATCGGCGCTAATTCACTGAGTACGTCAGCAGCTGATTCAACCAGCTTCGCGCCTTGTCGAATCAATTGATGGCAACCACGCGCCATCGGATTATGGATCGAGCCAGGCACCGCAAATACTTCGCGCCCTTGTTCGCCAGCAAAGCGCGCGGTGACCAAGGAGCCGGATTGCACACTGGCCTCGACGACAACAACGCCCAAGCTAAGGCCGGAAATAATGCGATTGCGCTGCGGGAATAACGCTGGCAACGGCGCGGTACCCAGCGGCATCTCGGAAATCAGGGCACCACCTTCGGCAACAATACGCTCGGCCAGCGCCAAATTTTGCTTGGGATACATGCGATCCAAGCCAGTCGCCAACACTGCTGCGGTAGAGCCTGGGCCCACAAGCGCGCCCAAATGTGCGCTGGTATCTATGCCTAATGCTAGGCCGCTTACCACGGTCAAACCCGCAGCACTAAATGCGCTTGCGAGTGCTGCGGCGAAGTCGCTGCCTTGTTTCGTAGCGCCTCTGCTTCCGACAATAGCAATGGTGGGTAGCGCTAATCGTTCAACGCTGCCCTCGACAAAAATAGCGACCGGCGCGTCCGGCGCGCGTGCAAGCAACGCGGGATAGCGTGCATCGCCAATTGCAATCAAGCTGCGTGGCCCGGAATTGAACCACGCCAAATCTTGCTCAAGCATGCGCTGCGCCGGGCGTTTGAGCGCGGTAACGGACTCTGCAGACACCCGTAATGCCATTGCTTGCGGGCCGGTGATATTTATTACCGCTTCAATACTGCCCAGGGTGTCAAACATCGTGCGGCGTTTTGCTGCGCTAAGTCCTGGCGCGCGTAGAAAAGCCAGCCAATGCATCAAATTAGCCGCCAGATGTTCATCCGAGTTCGTTTGCATGTAGGTCGTCATACGTCAACCTTACAGCAGGCTGTGGCGCGCTGTTGGAAATACTACTAAATGCATGGTTCGACGAAGCGTTTTTTTGCCCGCTTGTTCTTGCCGCGCATTAGAATGGCTTAGGGGAGTCGACAGGAGGTAAATTGTGCAACCACCTCAGGTGCAGGGTTTGACGCAATCAATCGCGCGGTGGAACGCGGGCGATTTATCGGTTGAACCCGAATTAATGCAAACGCTCTACCCAATTTTGCGGGCGTTGGCGCAGGAGCAGCTGCGCGGCAATGCAGGGATTACGCTGCAGGCGACTGAGCTTGCGAACGAGGCGTTCATTAAGCTGCGCGCTGGCGGTGCGCATCACGTTGAAAGTAAGCAGCACTTTATGGGCTTCATGGCGCACACCTTGCGCAGCTTGATCGTTGACCATATCCGCGAACGCGGGCGACTAAAGCGCGGCGGCGACGTGCGTTTCACGCACTTTGAAGATCTTGCCGTCGAAGACGGCGACAGTGCTGAGGTGGACTGGATCGCGCTCGATACAGCACTTATTGCACTTGAACAGCAGGAGCCAAGTTACGCAAGGTTAGTGGAACTTCGCTATTTTCTTGGATACGACATCGCGCAAAGTGCGGTTCAGCTCGGCGTATCGATGGCGACGGCAAATCGTATGTGGCGGTTTTCGCGTGCGTTTTTGTCTGAGCGCATGCGACTCTAACTATATGAATTTAATAACTCTTTTCGATCAGGCCGCAGATCTAAACACCGCGCAGCGAGGTGAATTTCTAGCCGAGCTGGCCAATCGCGATGCGGTGATTGCGCGCGCCCTGGAACGCTTGCTGGCGGCGGAAAAGTCCTCTGTGCTTGCCGAGCCCAGTATTGCAGCATTGCGCAGCATCGCTACCGAACTGACCGCCGCTGCGCCGAAATCAGTCGGCGGGTTTCAGTTGCTGCGCCCGCTCGGGCGGGGTGGCATGGGTGAAGTGTGGCTCGCCGAGCGCAGCGCCGGTGCTGCGACGCAGCAGGTAGCGCTAAAGATTTTGCGATTCGATATCGGTAACCAAGATGCGCGCATGCGTTTTCAGCTCGAACAAAAAATGATCGCTGAAATGAATCACCCGTATATCGCGCGGATGATCGATGCGAATTACGGCGAGGGGGAGCTGCCGTGGATTGCAATGGAGTATGTCGATGGCGTGAATTTGGCGGATTGGAGTCAGCAAAATAAGCTTTCAGTGCGCGCTCGAATTGAGCTGGTAATCAAAGTTTTGGAGGCGGTGGGGCATGCGCATCAGCATCTTGTGGTGCATCGCGACCTGAAATCCAGCAACGTTATGGTCACACACGAAGGTGTGCCTAAACTGCTTGATTTTGGCATCGCCAAACGCATGGGCGATGTTAAGCAAACGGCGACCGCGCAACGATTTTTCTCCGTAGGTTCGGTCGCGCCAGAGCAATACACCGGTGAGCGCACTACGGTGGCCACCGATATCTATCAAATGGGCTTGTTGTTGTACGAGTTGCTGGCTGGAGTGCCTGCTTATGATTTGCTAGGGCTAGCACCAGCACAAATTCAAGAACTGGTTTTGCACCGCGCGCCGGAGTTACCCAGCCGTGTAGCCGTTGCCAGGCAAGCCGCATCTTGCTCGTTCGAGCGGCTATCGCAGCTGCAGCGCAGTCTTTCTGGGGAGTTGGATCGCATTGTGATGTACGCGCTACGCAAAAATCCGGCGGAGCGCTATATCTCTGCGATTGAGTTTGCGCGCGACCTGCGCGCATTTCTTGACGGCAGGCCAGTATTGGCAGTAGGACAAAGCAAGTGGTATCAAACCCGTAAATTTCTCTCCCGGCATTGGTTGCCCTCGAGCCTCGCGGGCTTTGCATTGCTTGCAACATTGGCGCTGATGCTGCAGCTCGTGTTGCGTGATGCGGCACTTACCTTGGCGCGTGAACAAGCTTTTTTAGCACGGGACGCGGCAACAAAAGAGCGCGACAAAGCGCAAAACGTAAACGCATTTTTGATCGATTTGTTTCGTGCGGCCAGTCCAACTGCAAGCAATAAGAAAGATCTTTCTAGCATTGTTTTGGATGCGATCCAGCTACAAATTTCACGCCAACAATACGTCGAGGATCCGAGCGCGGCTTTTGCGCTTGCCAAAGCGGCACTGGGCTTGGGCGAAATGGCGCAGGCAAAGCGCCTGTTAAACGTTCTGGCTGAGCAACAAAAACTTTACTCGCCGGATGAACTACGCCAGCTGTTACTTTTGCAAGCGAATTTGGCGAATATTGAGGCGGATTTCCCCAGGCTTAAAAGCATCAATGCGCTGTTGGCGAAAGATATTCTTCAAGCCAGCACCCAACAGCAAATTGTTTTTATCGGCTATGTCGGGCAAACCTTAGTCGATACCAACCCTCAACGGGTGTTGAGATTTACTTCGCTTCAGCCGCTGCCTGCTTCGCTGATTCGTCTGCGCGCGCGCGCGCACACGAGTTTAAAGGAGTATTCCGCTGCGATTGCAATGCTTGAGGCTGCGCGTTTGCGCAGTGATTTAACAGCGATCGAAAGCCTGGCAATCCTGCAAAGCTTGACGATGGCCTATTTGGCAAACAAAGAGGATGCCAAAGCTTTAGCCATTAGCAATGAAATGGTTGCCCTAGCGGGTGCAAATTTAGGCGAAGAAAATTTGCGCTTGCTGCCATTTTGGAACACGAGAGCTAAGGCCTTGAATCAAAATGGCTACCAATCTCAGTCCCTGAAAATTTACGATGAATTGTTGAAATGGCGCAGCATTAGCGAAAAAATCCGATACGCGCTGCGCATAAACCGTTTGCTCTCGGGCACAAGTCAAGTCGAAATTGATGCGCCGTCGAAAAAATTGGCGTGGGAATTTTGGCAAGAGCGAGCGACATTGAATCCTACATCAAGGGCGTATGCGAAAATTGCGTTGTTACGGGTATTAAGCGCCGAGCGTAAAATCTCGCAAGCGCAAACAATCGCGGCAATGCCAGATGTTGCCGACGATCTAGAGGAGCCGGTCATCACTGAATTGCGTATTTGGCGCGAAGTGCTATTGCATACCGAGCCAAATGATGCAATCGGTGAACAATGGCGCAAACAGCTGCAAAATGCGGGTAGTACAGATCGACATTTACGCGCTCTGATACCGCGTTAAGTTTGAAATACCAAGTTTAGAAAAGCGTTCTAGGTCTTTTGAAACGCATGAACAAATTATAAACAGACACCACATTCGCTGATACGAAAAAATGCTGCGTGACGTTCTGGGGGACACAACCCCTCTTAAGGAACGATTATGAAAGCGCTACTAGCCATGTTGATTCTCATTTCCTCCTACGCGAACGCCGATTGCGACATTATCGAAGACCCGCCAATTTCTGAGGTGAACTGCAACCTAAATTTGGCCTACTTGCCCTCTGGCAGCGAGTGGACCAGGATCTACTTTAACCCCACGACCACTGGGCTTTATGACACCGGTGGAATGAGCGCAGCAGTTAGCGTCACCATGAATAGCAACGACGCACTGATCGGCAAAGTGGAGGCAAGTTCCCCGTTGCTGGATCGCGGTACTGTGAGTGCAGGCGCAGACACAAACGCCTGGATCGACGTCGTTTTGCATCGCAACAGCACTGGCGCAAACAGCATTGAACTGCTCGGCTACCGCTATGTAGGTGGCAAGCCAGTCTTAGAAAATTCAGTCACCACCGCAAACCTCGGCAGCACTGCGACGACTGAATTTGGCATTAGCTACAGCTTCACCACCATCGCAGGCGTAGCAACCGTGACCACCAATGTTCGCGCAGCAGGCACGAACCAACTCGTCGCTTCACTCAGCGTAGCGCAATTCGGGCAAATCCTTCCGACGATGAAATTGCGTCGTGGTACGCAGCCCGCGAACTCAGGCGTGCTGTCGGCAAACTTCACTCAAAACACGTCTGAGTGATTGCGGGCTATCTAACCAAAGCAGCGCTTTGAACTTGCCATAAAATCGCGTTGCAACAACTCGTTACATTCTCGACTTTATCGCTGAATGCCTTTATTTACGGGCTTTCGGTGGATATACACGGCAAGTATGGTCGGCTTTTTTGCGATTCCAGAAAAAATGCGTGATACGTTTTTCCCACAGATGGCGTTTACAGGGATGTACCCGCTTTATGTCGAGAATTCGCCATGCCCAAACTTGCCCAATCAATTGCGCCCATCTTGCCCTCCGTTTGTGCTGCTGGCGAAATCGCCCAGGACGAAGGGCTGGCGACGGCAATGCCGGATGGCAACAAGGCACTGTTTGTCAATGCAAAAGCAAAAAAACAGCCCATTCAAGCGTATCTAGCGAAATCACAGCCATTTATTGTCGAGGCAGCACCGCTCGCTTTGGCACGGCCGGCGAGATTGAAGATTGAAAAATGGGGTGTGCAGGGTACTCAAGAATCAGGCTGGACAACGTTACAGGCTGACCCCGCTAAAACCGGTATGCATACGCAAGGACGTTGGCAAGCTGACGTCGAGATCGCAACCAATCTAGCGCGTGTGTTGCTCGCGCAAGTTCTTCCTACGCGTGTAGAAGTGGGAGCCAAAGAATCGGCTTTTGAACCAAAGCGTTCAGTCGTTTTCGAGACTATGTGGATCGATATTTTGCTGCATCAAATTGAAAACGCAAATACCAAGTTGTGCGCGCTGTCAATGCTAGAACTTGCAGCCTATTGCATCGATAACAATGAGGTAAAACTGCTTAAAAGCGTCAAATCATCGCCCATGCCGATGGAAATGCTCTCCGTATTTACCTTGGGATACCGATTAAAAAACGCCAGGATCACTATCGACATTTGCAGTGAACTGGACCGTCAAATGACCACCACCATTGATATCGAAAAATTCGGCGAAACATTACCGATAGTGAAGCTTCGCTCTGGGCGGGCCTTACCTAACGGCATTTTTCGCGCCAAGTATCGCCAGATCGTTTCTTGGTCCGCCTAAATTACGCGGTTAAAGGCCTAGCCGCTTTGAAACGAAAAAACGCCGCAATAATGTCGCCGAATCATTAGCAAAAACGCCTTTTTCAACGCTGACGTGATGGCCGTGCGCGGGATCGCTTATCAAATCAAAAGCACTCCCGCAGGCACCGGTTTTTGGCTCGTTCGCTGCGAAAATAAGTTTATCGACGCGCGCGTGCACAAGCGCGCCCACACACATCACGCAGGGCTCCAAGGTGCAAACAAGCGTAGCGCCAGTCAAACGATGGTTTTGTTGCTGTAGGCCGGCATCACGTAGCGCTATGATCTCGGCATGCGCGCTGGGGTCATTCTGGGCGCGAGTTTGGTTGTAGCGACGTCCAATCACCGCGTTATTCAGCACGACCAGCGCGCCAACCGGCACTTCGCCCTGCACAAATGCGCGTTCGGCCAGTTCAAGCGCTAACTGCATCCAGCTTTGCTGATAGTTAATCAAAGCATGCCGGTTTCAAGCTTGGCGACATCACTCATCATGTCGCGATTCCACGGCGGATCGAAAGTGAGCTCAACGTCGGCCTCAGCGATAGTCGGAATTAGCTCCAACACTCGGGTGACATCGTTGGTCAGCGTTTCGCCCATGCCGCAACCAGGGGCGGTAAGTGTAAGCTTGACCGCGACATTGCGTTTGCCATCGCTCGTAGGCGTCAATTGCACGTCATAAACCAAACCCAATTCGACAATATCGACCGGAATTTCTGGGTCAAAGCAGGTTTTCAACTGCTGCCAGACGACTTTCTCGACATCATCGTCGCTGGCATTTTCCGGCAACTCGGGCGCCGCAATAGGCTCTTTGCCAATTGCATCGGCGTCTTCATTGGCGATACGAAACAAATTGCCTTCAACATAGACCGTAAAACTGCCGCCCAAAGCTTGGGTTATGTAGCCAATGCTGCCCACCGGCAATTCAACTTCATCGCCCGCGGGCACCAAAATCGCTTTGCAGTTGCGCTCAAAGCGCACGGGTTCACTGCTACGGCTATAGCTCATAATTTCTGCGGTTCAAAGAGTCAGTGCCTAAGTATGCTTCTGCGTGCCTGTGTTTGGAATGAAGCGCAGCATTTACATGGAGCCTCGAAGCAGTTAGCCATGCTGCCAATCCCGCTGCAAAAGCCCCATCAGCACCAAATCCTGATAGCGCCCGTTCCAAAAACCGGCCTCGCGCTGCAGCGCTTCGCGCACGAATCCTAGCGGTGTAAGCAGGCGCATGGAGGCGATATTTTCGGGGTGTACTTGCGCTTCGATGCGGTTCAACTTGAGTGCTACGAATGCCCAATCCAGCACAGCGCTGACCGCTTCCCTACCAATGCCGAGGCCGCGCATATTAAAAGCCACGTCATAGCCCAAAATTGCGCTGTGCCAGGCACGATTTTGCTTGAATACGCCGCAACTGCCGAGCATCAGCTCGGGCTGAGATTTGAGTGCGATTGCAAAGCGAATGCCGGGATTGGGCCAGTTTCGCGCCGCTTCGAAAGTCTCGATGAGCTTGTGCGCCTGCGCAATTTCCGTCAATGGATCGCTACCAAATAGCGGCATCGCGGCGGCGTTGCTGTGGTTTGCGAATAATGCCGCTGCGTCACTTGGCAAGATTTGGCGCAGCAGCAACCTAGGCGTGAGTAGCGTTGGAAATGCCGACATAGTGACGTTAGCGTTGCAAAAGGTTTTGATAACGTTGAAGCGTTTTGGCCTGCATTTGCGTCAGTGTCGGCACCATGGTTAGGTCAGCAGCGAATTTATCGCCTTGTGGCTGCAATCCGGATGCCTGCAATAAAGACAGCGCGCGGTCCGTCAATTGCGCACGCTCGCCAAGCGCTACCAAGCCCGCCGGAAATGCCGCGCGCAATTGTTCGCCCACACCGCCATGATCAAAACCCAGCACGCGCGCGCCGCACAGCAATGCTTCGGCGACGGTACGTCCGAAACTCTCCGGGCGATTCGATAACTGCAACACCAACGCGGCATGCGCATAAAGTGCGGGCAGGTCAGTGCGCGATTCACTAAAGACGGTCACGTCAGTCAAGGCTAGATCGCCGCAAAGCTGTTTGATTTCGGCGAGATATGCGCTGCGATCCGCTTCCACAATCCCGGCGAAAAAAAGCGCGGCCTCAACGCCACGCTGACGTAAATCCGCAAGAAGATGCAGCGCCTCACGATGGCCTTTCAAACGGGTGCCGCGCCCAGCTAGTAGCAAAATTTGTTTGCCCAATAAGTTCGGAAATTGCGCGCTAAATGCGGCTTGCCAAACAGAGTTGTTTTGGGCGGGGTAAAAAATCGAGGTATCTGCGCCGCGCTCAATCACTGTCAATGCATCGCTTGGCACGGTTGGGTAATGCTTGAGCACATAGTCTTTGGCAGTTTGGCTGACCGCTATAGCCAAGGTGCCCGCATGCTGTATTGCGCTGTAGCGGCTGACCGAATGTAAGCCATGTACCGTGGTTACCCAATGCGGGCGCTTGGATTTGGCTAAGCTTTTTAGCGTTAGCCAAGTCAGCCAGCTGGGTAAGCGTGAGCGCGTGTGCACAATATCGGGCTGAATTTCCAACAGTACGCGCCGCAATTTCAGCATGCCCAACAACACCAACGGGCTTTTTCGACCTAGATCGATTGTGATCAACTCCGCGCCCACGCGCACAGCCCAAGCGCTCCAGCGGCCGGGTTTGGCAACAATAACGGCACGATGCCCGGCGACAACCAGCGCCTCGGCGATTTCAATGGCACTGCGTTCCGCGCCGCCGGTGTCAAGCTTGGGCACGATTTGCAGGATGGTCATGGGCTTGGATTGATCAGAACGGTGACTCAACAGCGAAATCTCTAAACTTCAAGCAGCGCGTGTGCCAGCGTACGCATGCCCATCGCGGTGGCACCGGCCGCGAATATCGGGCCGTCGCTTTCTGCAAATGAAGCCGCCAAATCAATGTGAATCCACTGACGATCTTCCGGGACAAAGCGGGATAAAAAACCGGCGGCATTGCTGGCACCCCCCGGCCCTCCGCCTTTAACGGCGCGGGAATTCGCGGTATCGGCATATGGACTTGGGCATTTAGCTCTATGAAACGGTGCGAGAGGCAACGGCCAATGCGGCTCGTCCTGTAAATCGGCCCACTGCAAATATTGCGCGCTAGCCTGCTGGCTGGTACTAAAAACAGCGTTGTAGTCGCCACCCGTGGCCACCACGGCCGCACCGGTCAAGGTCGCGGCGTCAAAAATCCAGGGTGCGCCGGTCGCCGCCGCATCGAGTAAGCCATCTGCTAACACCAATCGCCCCTCGGCGTCGGTGTTGACCACTTCTACGCTAACGCCATTGCGATAGCGCAGGATATCGCCCAATTTGTAGGCGTGGCCACTAATCAAATTTTCGGCGCAGCATAAGAACATTTTGACGCGTTTGTTAAGCCCGTTTGAAATTGCTAACGCCAACGCAGCGGTAACCGTCGCGGCGCCGCCCATATCGTGCTTCATCGTGACCATGCCAGCACTTTCTTTGATCGAATAACCGCCGGAATCAAAGGTAATGCCTTTGCCCACCAACGCGGCGGCGACTGGCGCACCAGGATCGCCGGTTGGATTGAAATCTAAACTAAGCAGCACCGCGCCGCGCACCGAGCCCCGCCCGACGCCATGCAAGCCGACATAACCCGCTTTGGCCAACGCATCGCCGGCCAGTATGCTCGCGCTGATACGCGCGCCGCCAAACTCGCGTAAAAACTGCAGGCTAGCCTCGGCCAGCGCTTGTGGGCTCAAGTCCTCGGGTGTGGCGTTGGTGACTTGTTTCAGCCATAGCGCGCAGCGCTTTCGTGTATCTAATGCGGCTGCAAGCGCTACAGAATCAGGCTTTTTCGCGGTTGCGTAGCCCTGAAAGAAAGCCCATTGCGCCGCCTCGTCCCACGCACCCACGAGCTCGGCACCTACGGCACCTAAACTACCCAATTTACGCGCCGCCATTTGAATTTTGCGCAGTCGCTCGGCGGCATTGGTGTGCACGTGGATATGTGCGCCAAGCGCGTCAAACGACACCAAGTTGCCCGCGAACGCGCCGCTTGCGGCATCGGGTGCCAAATAAACTGACAAATTAGTCATGTTTGTGACCTACTGAATAGGATGTAGTGAGAGCATTAGCTTAACTTAGCGCGCTGATCTGTATAGCGTTCAGTTTCTCTAAGCTGCTTTTGCCTTAGAGGGAGGCCAGTAAAACCCTTTTTGCACGAATCTTGCTTTGTCTGTCTTTTGGCGCATTGCGGAACTTAAGCCCCGCCGTCACCATCCAGCCTGATTCGGCTTGCGCCGCCAACGATAAGTGCAGTCATCCATGAGTTCTGCTTTTTCCATAAGTTCCAATTTTTATAGTCACTGCCAGTGAAAGAATTAACGCGAAAAATTTGTATGCTGGGCGACTTTGGTGTGGGCAAAACCAGCTTAGTTGCGCGTTTTGTACACTCCGCCTTTAGTGAAAAATACGTCACCACGGTAGGCGTCAAAATTGACACTAAACAACTTGAGCCCACTCAGCCTGATGCGCCACGCGTCAAGCTGGTACTTTGGGATATTGCCGGGAAAAGCGCACTGGACAGCGTCAAGCTAAGCTACTTACAAGGCACCAGCGGCGTGGTTTTAGTCGCGGATGGCACGCGTGAGGCGACCTTGCGCTCAGCGCTATATCTGTTGATGCAGGCGCGCCAAGAAACCAATCCCGATCTGCCTGCGGTATTGTTGGTAAATAAATTTGATCGCTTAGATGATTGGGAGGTCACGGCCGGCATGCTGGTAGAATTGCGCAAATCAATGCCAGTGTTCGAGGCGAGCGCGATGACCGGTGAAGGCGTGGAAGTGGGTTTCAAAGCATTAACGCAAGCGCTGATTGCAGGCGCGCAATGAGCAGTGATTTTGGGCCTGATGTTTTGCCAAGGCAAAACAAGGGGACTTTGCCGCGCGCCATAGCTGATTATTTGGACAGGGCGGCGATCGCGCCGGTCGATTCCTTATTGCTCAGCTTTGATGAAAACTGGCAATGTCTGGGCTACGTCGGGGATTTGGCGCGTTTCAATTTGGCGCACACGCCAACCGAAGAAATAGCCACGCTATTAAAAGCGCTTTGTATTGGTTTGCCGCGCGTGCGTGGCGCTGCGCTCAAGCACATTGGTTTGCCGAACGGTCGCTTTGTCGATTTGCATCTGTTTAGCTCGAAATCTGGCGTGCACGTGCTGCTGCTGGATGCGCGGGAAGAAGTTGAAAAAGCGCGCGTGTGGCAACAAAGTGCGCAAGAAACCGAATTGAAATCGTATGAAAAAACCCGCGAACTGCGAAAGCAGCGCAGCTCCCTAAGTGAAGTGCGTAAAGAACGTGATGTATTAGCCTGGGCACTGGCGTTATCGCAGGCGCGTTCCGGCCAGCTGCGGCATGAATTGTTTGCGACCGGTGCTGCGATTGAAGCGCTAGCTGAGGCCTTAGAGCGCACCGAACGCAACGCGCCACTGATCCGCAGCGCGGCAACCTGCAATTTGGAAGCGGTGGCGCAATCACTGGAAAAACTGAGCGTTGCCCAGATTAGCCTGACCCGCAATCGTAACGATGCGCGGCCCATTGCGGCGAATGCAGCGGCGTGCGCCAGTGCTTTGCTGCCGCTGCTGATGTTTGCGCATCGGCGCGCAAGCTTGAGTACACCGCAATTGAGCGCCACGCTGCAGCTAGAGAACGATACCTTGCGTTTGAGTGCTTACTGCGGCAGCAAGGATTTGACCGCGCATGAATCGGGCTTGGCTTGGGAGCGAAAGTTGCCTGCCAGCAGCTATCGCAGCGACGAAATTGACGTCGGCATTGCGCCGAGCTGGCTGCCGAGTGATCTGGCACTGGTGTTGTGTGCACAACGACAAGCCTCCATGGGCGCGCGCTTGACGCGGCAATTTGATCCTGCTTTGGGGCTCACGTTGGTGCTTAGCGTGCCATTACCTAAAGGCGTCGATGCCAAGACTGCAGAACTGAGCGCCATTGCTGTGCCGCGCACTAGAGTCGCCCTTGCTGTTGGCGCGCGCTGTTGTCTACTCAGTCTTGATCAAGCGCTTACACAAATTGTTGGTACCGCCGTTGAATCGCGCGGCTTGGAAATGGAGCAACCGATCTTCGTCGAGGGCTTGCTCACACAACTTATGTTGCGCCCGCCACAAGCGTTATTGATCGACCCGAATTTACCCGGCGCTACCAAATTTGCCTTTAGTGCACGCAGCGCCGGTTTTAGCGGCTTGATTATCGCGCTACGCCCGGTAACCGGTGGCGCGGCCATTAGAGCGGCGTTTGATGCCACGTGCGAATCGATGTCAGCAAGCGCGATCAGCGCGGTACTTTTCGCTTAGCGTAGCAATCCGCCAAGGCGGACAAATTGCGAAGCTAAAACGGAGTTTTTTCAAAGCGTCGAAGTCCGCGCGCGATGCGCCAAAGTTCATAGCCCATGCAGCGCCATAATTTTGCGCTGTCAGCATCGCTGCGTTGCTTAGATTCGAATAGGCCTTTGACAATCGCACTTTGGTAAAACCTGGGCCAGTCGGCATCAGCGGAAAAAAGTAACGCTAGCGTTTGCGCCCGCGCCGGGCCTGCGATTGCGGCGTCAAAAAATGGCTGCAAACTGCTTGATTTAGGCCGCGCTCGAATTGCTTCCGGCATTGTTCCGCGCATAGCTTCACGCAGGATCCATTTACTTTCTCCCCGTCGCTGACTCAAATGCACCGGCAGGGAAAGCATGAATCGCAATAGCGCGGGCGATCGAAACGGCGTGGCCAGATCAATACCGAAACGCTCAGCAAACTCAGTCTCTCCACTCGCACCAAATTGCGCGCTGGCGCCTAAATTCAGTCCAATGTGGTGTGCGCGTATACCCTGAAGTATCCCGACAGCGTCAGATAGTTCAATTTGCGTGCGAGCAAAAGGTGTCAGCTCAGTCATATGACTATATCGGTAGACGCCCAAGCCGAGTAGCCGACGCAACACTCGGCGAATTGCAGCGTCGCGCCAAAACCTGGGATCAAGCCGCACTCGCCAGAGGTATTCGCCAATGATCGGGCTCAAATCCCAGCGCGCCAGCGCATCGCTAAGCCATTCGTTCGTGTCAATAAATAAGTGATCGCCAAAAGCGCCGTTAAAAACCGTATGCACTTTGGCCATGGCGGCGCGCGCATAGAGTTGCGTCTTTAATTCTCGATAGATGTTCGAATGTGGCGTATTTAAACTAATGGGCCGCAATGCGGGCGCGCACAAGACGGTCCACGCGTCTGCGCCAAATTGCAGGTGCTCGATTTTGCGCGATGCCGCATGCGCGCTTGAGAACGCCGATTCATCGCAAACTTTGAGCTGCTCAAAGCGCCAGCTCAGTGCGCACAGACTTTGCGCTGGCAGCGAATTAGCACTCAGTGCAAACAGCGCGTTGGAATCTAAGCCGCCACTTAAACTGACCCCTAGCCGGCCGATAGCGGGCAAGTGCACGTGAACTGAAGCTTCAAGTAACGCACGGAATTGCCGTATGGCGTCGGCATCCGCTATTTTTCGAATCGGCTCTGGGCATTCGAACGCACGGGTCTCAACACTCAAACTTGCATGGTGAAGTGTGAGCTGCGCACCAGCCGCTAAGGTTTTAACATCTGCGAACATCGTTTGTGTCACGGGCGCTGCTACAAATGCGAAATAGTTCGCCACGGCCTGGCTTGACGGTTGTGCATTCGGCCCTGTCAGCGCATCCACTTCACTCGCAAAGCGCAGGCATGCGGGTGCATGCGCATTTGCTGGCAACATTTGGTAATGCAGGGCGCGCGCACCGAGCGGATCGCGCGCCAAAATTACTTTACGCTGGGCAAAATCGACCAGGACAAGAACGAAATTCCCCTCAAGCCGCTGCGCCAACGCAGCGCCGAAGCGACGCCAAGCATGTACTAACAGCGCCATCACTCGGGTGCCGGCAGGCAGCTTCAGTTCAAGTGTTAGCGCGGCGCGGTTGTGTAGCGCACCGTCAAATGCGATCCACAAATCCCGATCCAGCCAGGGCTGGCCGTCAAGCATGATATCGTTCGGGGTGCCTGCATTCGCCCAAGCAAGTGCTGCACCCGGTGCACGACGCAGCGTTTGCCCAGCACGCCCACGGTGCTTGAGTTTCGCAATCGTGGATGCCAACACGCTTGGCTCGATTGGCGTGCTCCAGTCCACGTAGATTTCGCCGTACAGTGCGCCCAATTGCGTACTCGCCCAGAGTGATTTTGGTGCAAGCTTAGCGATTACTCTGCTACTGGTGTTTCAATTTGCGTCGGAAACATTTGCGCTAGTAGGCGCCGAACCGGGCTCGGCATGCCAAGTTGGCTCATACTTAGTTGATCAACCCAAATAAACCCCGGCTCTGCCAAGCCTAAAGTTGCGTCTGCATTGGCGCGCACGGGCGTGGCGATCAAGGTGAAATGGGTAAATACGTGCTTTATTTGCGGCATTGGCGCGTGCAACACCAAGTTTTGCAGCGGCAATGATTGGCTGAAAAAATCCGCCACCTCGAATGCCTCTGGCAAGCAATACAGCCCACCCCAGATGCCAAGTTCAGGGCGGCGGACCAGTAAGATTTGATCGCTTAAATTTCGCGCCACTAACCAACTCGCGAAACGGGTAGGACGCGCCTTTTTCGGGCGCTTTACCGGCAGCGATTCCGTCAGTTTTAGTTGATGGGCCTGACAAGCATTTGCCACCGGGCAGAAAGCGCATTTGGGTGCCCGGACGGTACACACCATGGCACCCAAATCCATCAGCGCCTGCGTGTAGTCAGCAAATCGTGCGGCAGGCAAACGTGATTCGGCTGCACGCCAAAGCGCGCGCTCGACATGCGGCAAACCCGGCCATTCTGGCGTGGCCGTTACTCTTGCCAATAGCCGCTTGACATTACCGTCCAAAATCGCCGCTTTCTGTTCGAACGCTTGCGCCAAAATTGCTGCTGCCGTCGAACGGCCAATGCCAGGAAGTGCATGCAGTTGCGTGTGCTCAGCAGGTAAAGTGCCTGCATGGTTGAGCACACACAGCTTGGCGCAAGCATGCAAATTGCGTGCGCGGCTGTAATAGCCTAAGCCCGCCCAAAGACTCAAAACCTCATCAAGCGTGGCCGCAGCCAATTCTGGCAAGCTTGGAAAGCGCGCGACAAAGCGACTGAAGTAGGCTTTTACGGTCGCCACTTGCGTTTGCTGCAGCATTACTTCTGACAGCCAAACATAGTAAGGCGAGCGTGGATGCTGCCAAGGCAAATCATGACGGCCATTTTGGTCAAACCAGCTCAATACGCGCTCAGAAAACGTGTGGTTCGCCGCAACGCAATTTTTGTATTTGTCTGTCAACTTTTCGGCCTGGAATTCCTGGGGTTTGGCGTACGTCTGGAAACTAAAATTACTAGCTGCCATTTGACGATGTTAGCGGCCATCAGTTTGCCAGTCGCACACAAAATGGAATGAGGACTAACGAAAAGGCCAGCGGTTGGCTTCAGGCACATAAACAACTAAATTGATGAGTTAAATTGTTCATCAATCGTTGACATTATTTGCATTCAGAGCCATCCTTCACGACGCGCGCCGTCAACCGTTACACCGTTGGGTGCCTCGCTTAACGTCAACATCCACCGGAGATTTGAATTATGACTAAGAATTTTGGCTTTACCAACTCACGCCTAAGTGCACGCGTTGCGGCCGCAGTAGGCGGAACAGTGCTTGCGTTGGTTTCGACCGTGTCGACAGCAGCTATTATCGACAGTGGCGTGCTCAACACAAATATTCCCAACACAACTTTCGGGATTTACTACAACGTTGTGACTAATGCATCGACCACAGTTGCTCCGGTTCCTGTCGGTTGGGATTTTAATCCATGGGGGTCCGGCGGTAATTTGGCTTTTTTCAGTTCTGCCGCGGTCGGCAATAACAACCAAGTTGTAGGCACCGGTGGTGCTCAGCTTTTGGCGCCAGGCGACGTGGTTGGTCCAGGTAGCGCATATAATGCCGCTGGTACTGTTACCGCTGTGGCGTTTCGAATTACCGGCACGCCATTTGTAGGTTTTCGTTTCAACAATGAAGCTACCAGCACGATAAATTACGGTTACGCGCAGCTGTCGACGACGGCAGGAACGGGGTTTCCTGCAACTGTTATTCGCTAT
>JAYVAQ010000267.1:0-19429 GCA_043750875.1 Rhodanobacteraceae bacterium | reverse complement strand
GATACGCCCGCGCCGACCAGCGCCTTTGACAGGTTCATGAGGGCAACCGAGGGCATCACTGTTACCCTGGTGTTGGTCGCGTTGAAGGTGATGTCAGCGAGGTTCTTTAGATCGATCAGCACGGTGTCGTTGCCACCGGACGATAGACCACAGTAATGGTGACCGCCAGAGCGTGCGACGACCTTCTTGCCTTTATCCGCTGCCCAAGCAACCGCCGCCACGATCGAAGCGCTGTCCTCTGGATAACACACGAGGAACGGCATCATACGTGCGCGGACGACCGCAGCGGAATACGACGAGACCGCGTACTGCTGAATGGCCTCGTGGTAAGCCCGATCGCCGGTGGCGCGCAGGAAGACCTCGCCGACGAAGCCCGGGATCGGTCCGGTGGTGTGCGTGGGAGCGAGAGCGGTCGGCGCGCCCGCGGTTGCCAATCCCATCCTCGGCGTCGCGGGGCTCTGCATCAGCGTGGCTGACGAGACTCTCGCGGCGGCCGGAACCATCGCGCGTCGCACCACCGACCCTGCTTGAACCTGAAGTTCGACCCAGGCCCCTCGTGCCAGCAGGTCGTCGACCTCTGCGACGAATTCCGCCTCGTCACCCGACCATTTGGCTGCCGATTCAAGTTGATCCACGACCTCGCCCGTGGCTGCGCGGCCTGGCCCCAATCCGACCCATCCGCCCAACGTGGCACCTGAGCCCCGGATGAGGTTGGACCAGAGCAGGCTTGCCTTGGTGCTAGAAAGGGCACGTTCCACGAAGTGTCGCGTCCGGTCGTTGAGATCACGGCCCTGCCCTGTGGCGCGGATGACGACAATCCTCGCCGCGTAAGCACCCGAGGATGCGCGCAGCGTGAGGTCCACGCCGCGAGGCGGGCGCAGAAGCAGTTGCCTACAGAGTGGGCCAAAGGTTGCCGCCGTGTAGGACATCATCCAAACGCTGAGCCAGCGGTTGCTGGCGTACTTCGACCATTCAGCGGCATCGAACACAAGACTCGTGATCGCGCCGCTGGGATTGCGTCGAAAGCGCCGCCACTGAGCGGCGTCCAGCGTGGTGACCTCTCCTTTCGGCGAAACCACCACGGCTTCGACCACACCGTGCCAGAGCGGTTGGCGGCGACTGACACTCTCGGGGAAAGCGAGTCGGCGCTCGCCGAGGACTGCGGAAGCGAGACTGAGGGTCGGATCGTCGGACAGCGGCAGAAACAGGGCTCGATTTCGGAGCGCCGTCGCCAGTTCGCCGACCGTGGTTGCCGGCCCCACCCGAATGCGCTGTAGGTCGATCTCGATCGACTTTAGCGCCTCAAGACTGATGACGGCTGCGTTGGTATCCGTCACCACATTCGCAGTGTTGATCACCTCGCCACTACGGATGTAGATCGTCCGCCCACCGGCCGTGGCGGTTGCAAAGGCAGCGACCACATCATCCGAGGAATCGGGAATAAGAACTGGTGGTTTTCCGGTGAATTCGGTGTGGGCTTGGTGCTGGTAGGTGATGCGTCCTTTGAAAGGAGTATTTTGGTATTTGTTTGCCATGTGTTCGACTCCAGGTCGGGGAGGTGAGTGCTACGCATCGGTCAATTACAACTAGCTCGTTAAGGGTTCGAGCGGTAAGTCAATGCTAGAAACAGGGATATCGCATCAAACTATTTTACAATCAAGCAATTAAAATGTTGCTGTAAACGAATCAAAAATAGGGTTTGCTGCCTCCTTTGAAAAATGAGAGAAGCGCACAAAAAGCGCTGGACAGCACTTTTAGCCTGAATCTGGAAGCGCTTGAATCTGGAAGGGGAGAACAGGCAAAACGGAAAAAATAGCACGCTAAGGGTTTTCATGCCTTCTTAGCGGCCGAAACGCCGATTATCCCTGCGCGCTTGGCTTTTGAGCTCGGCAATTGCCGTGATCCAAAATCGCTTTCTCTTTTTTCGTGAAATGCTGAACCGGCGCGCGAATCACTGGCGTTATGAGTGGCCCGGCGGATGGGCTTGCCATTTCCACATATGCGTCATTTCATGGACCGTAGCGTGTCCAAAATAGGCATGCGCGCGAAGTACTAGAGCCATTGAATTTCGTCGGTCTTCGCAGCATCGTGCCTTACAAAACCGACGCTAAAGCAGCCCATGCAGTCAAGAAATCAGTTTTCTAACGTATGTGCACGTCATAGAATTTTACGCTAGGGCGAGAGCCCTTCTCATCATCTTCCTTTGTCCAGTGCATCCGCTCGGCAAACTTGGAATCTGGTTCATTCAAAAACCGAAACGCAATTGTTGGATCTAAAGATATGGAATATCGCCGCTTGGATTTCGGCTTCTCGATCATGAAATCACTGAGCCGATATCGCTGTTCCTGGCTTTCTCCAGGGGCAAGTCGGATAACAGTATAAGGAACTTGCCAGTCCTTCGCCTCTTCTGAGTCTGTCGCCGGAACTTTGATGGTTCTGCTCTCTATCATGACGTTGCTACCGATAACCAAACTAAACGTAAAATCAGTAATGAAACTCGTCTCGATCGGTTCTGGGCTTATATTTCGTAATGTTCTGCGCAGGTATCGTACGTATTGCCTGGAGCCCGATTTGTTGCTGCTGTGAAGTTCTAGGCAGTCATTCACCTCCAACACTTGTAAACGGACGGCAGACTCGAGGTACGCGCACTTTGCAGTTTTTTCAGCCCAGCAAGCCATACTTAAAAACAATACAAAACAACTCAGTACAAATTGTCGGTTAATCATAAATTGCCCACCATTTCAAAACAAATACGCAAAAAACACTCTGACCTTTGTAAGTTGTGCAACGCTGTGCACAGCGTCAAGCTTTATCTCAAAAATAATTCTTGACCACACCTAGGGCGCTAAGAGGTTTCAATGAAAATCACGCACCGACCATGTGGCATTCGGCGGTATCGCGCTAGTATTGAATTTCTGGCCGCCTGTCGGCTCAATATATGCGCCAGGCGAATTGCCCATAAAGGATTTCCATGAAAGAAACCATCACCCAGCTATTAGTTCATAAAACTGCTGAAACCTCGCCCGGCGCGTTTTTGATCAATTTCAAATTCGACGATGCCACGCAGCTGTTTCTGGATACCCGAACTAGCCCAGCGCGCATTAGCGACGCATCCGACGAAGCCTCGATGATGACGATGACCAGCACGCCGAATGATCTGATTGAAATGTTGAACGGCCGTTTGGATCCGATCAAATCCTTTATGAGCGGGCGCATTCAAATTGATGGCGATATGACCATCGCGATGAAGCTTGCCGCGCTTTTTAGGGCCAGCTGAAATGAGCGCCGCGAATGACAACTTAGCGGGCGAAACCATAGCTGCAGGCGTAGGCCTGTATCCAAATTTGTTGCAGCCGCTGGATTTGGGCTTTACCCAATTGCGCAATCGCGTGGTGATGGGTTCTATGCACGTCGGCTTGGAAGAGGCGGAAAACGGCTTTGCTCGCATGGCGGCGTTTTATGCAGAACGTGCGCGCGGCGGCGTAGGTTTGATTGTTACCGGCGGTATTGCACCAAACGATGTCGGCCGGCCTTATGGCGGCGGCGCGAAAATGACCACGCAAGCCGAGGCGGACGCACACAAACCGGTCACGGCCGCAGTGCACGCGGAGGGTGGCAAAATCGCGATGCAGATTTTGCACTTCGGCCGCTATTCCTACCAAAAGCCACTGGTCGCACCTAGTGCAATCAAAGCACCGATCAATCCGTTTACGCCGCGCGAGCTCAGCAGCGACGACGTGTTGAGCACGATCGAGGACTATCGCCACTGCGCAGTCTTGGCACAAAGTGCTGGCTACGATGGCGTTGAAATCATGGGCTCAGAAGGCTATTTGATCAACGAATTCATCTCCACACGTACCAATCACCGCAGCGATGAATGGGGTGGCAGTTACGCCAATCGCATGCGCTTTCCGGTTGAAATTGTGAAAAAAGTGCGGGCTGCCGTCGGCGCTAATTTCATCATTATTTATCGTCTGTCCATGCTGGATCTTATTGACGAAGGCTCGACGCTGGAAGAAGTGGTTACCTTGGCGCGCGCCGTTGAGGCGGCGGGTGCGACGATTATTAATACCGGCATTGGTTGGCACGAGGCGCGTATTCCCACCATCGCTACCAAAGTGCCACGCGCGGCGTTTGCCTGGGTAACCAAGCGCTTGATGGGCTTGGTCAATATCCCACTGATCGCGACCAACCGCATCAATACCCCGGAAGTTGCCGAAAAAGTATTGGCCGACGGCTGTGCGGACATGGTTTCTATGGCCCGGCCTTTTCTTGCTGACGCGGAGTTCGTGAATAAGGCCGCGCAGGGGCGCAGCGATGAAATCAATACCTGCATTGGATGTAATCAAGCCTGTTTGGATCACACTTTTGCCGGGAAAATTACGTCTTGCTTAGTCAACCCGCGTGCCTGCCACGAGACTGAGCTCAACTACGTCGCCACGACATCGCCGAAAAAAATCGCGGTCGTAGGCGCAGGGCCGGCGGGCCTGAATTTTTCAGTGATTGCCGCCGGACGCGGCCATGAAGTCACGCTATTTGAGGCGGGGGCTGAGGTAGGTGGGCAATTTAATATCGCCAAGAAAATTCCGGGCAAAGAAGAATTTGAGGAAACGCTGCGCTATTTTCGCCGGCAACTGGAACTCAATGGCGTCAAAGTGCGGCTCAACCACCCAGCCAGTGCTGAAGAACTGGCGCAAAGCGGCTTTGAGCTGGTGGTATTGGCAACCGGCGTTAGCCCTAGAATTCCTGACATTGAAGGCATCGCACATCAAAAAGTATTGTCCTATTTAGACGTGCTGCGCGACGAACAAGAAGTCGGCAAAAGTGTCGCGATCATTGGTGCGGGCGGCATCGGCTTTGATACCGCCGAGTATTTGGCACACGAGGGCATTAGCCCCAGCGTTGACGTGGCGCGCTTTAATGCCGAATGGGGCATCGATACGAATCGCAATTCCACCGGCGGCACCACACTTGCAAAAGTGCATCCTAGCCCACGACAGATAACGATGCTGCAGCGTAAAAACGCGAAGTTGGGCGATAACCTGGGCAAAACCACCGGCTGGATCCATCGCACCCAGCTGAAAAACAAGCGGGTAGAAATGCTGGGTGGTGCTGACTATCTAAAAATTGACGACGCCGGTTTGCATGTCAGTTTTGGCGGCCAAGCACCTGTGGTTTTGGCGGTCGATCATGTGGTGATTTGCGCAGGGCAAGAACCGTTACTTGAGTTGCAGGCAGGCTTGGTCGAGCGCGGCATTGAAACGATTTTGGTTGGTGGCGCGTTTAAAGCCAGCGAACTAGACGCAAAAGCCGCGATCGATCAAAGCGCCCGTTTGGCGGCGGCGGTTTAGCGCCGCTGATTTTCCTACTGCCCACGAATCGAGGAGATTTCGTGGATTTTGCTTTTCCGAATCCCGCGCAACTGCAGATACAGCTAGTGTTTGTGGGAAAGCGAAATTAACACCGATGGATGCGGTTGTGGCAGTGATTTTTTTGGTGTCGGCGGTGCTGGTGTTGCTTGCAATATCGGCACTAGTTGCGCTGCAGCAATGAAGCGGAATCGGAATAACTATGTTGGTATCAATTAACGATACTCCGGAATTGGGGCTTGAGCTTGGCTAAAAATTCCGGCCTGATTGCGCCATTAAATCCATTCTTTGGGGCAATCAGCCCCGTAAAGGCGATTCATCATGATGGTTGGATACTTTTTTCTCGGCGCATTTCTGGCGTTGTTGCTGTACTCCAGCGATGCGCGGGCGTTTACGTTCATGCTTGTTGGCGGCTTAATAGCCGCATTATTTGGCCAAATTAGTGCGTTGAAACAGCGCTTGCGAGAGGTTGAGCAACAGCGCCAACCTGACGTGGACGTTGGACAAAGTCCAGAGCGCCCTTACATCGTGCCGGCCGTGCCGCCGCGAAAGAACTATGCCGTGCCGAACCCCATGCCACCCCCGGTGGCACCAAACCCCGTGCCACCCCCGGCGCGTGCGGACGTGCTACCCGTACCTGCCAACGCGCCAGTGCCAGTTAGTATGCCGATCCCCGACGCATCGATTCCGATTTCGGCGGCGACTGAGGGCACGGAATTGCCGCCGCTAGAATGGGCCCCACCTGAAATCCCGCTTGCACCGATACGCGCGCAGTACAGCGTTAGCGAACCAGCGATGTCAGCAGCTGCACCAGAGTTGCCGCCAAAAGCGTCGCCGATACTTAGCCCAGAGCCTGGTTGGGGCGTTCGGCAATCGCCTGACGCGCCGCGTCGCGCGCCTACCAATATGGACGCCGCCTGGAAAACGTCTAGCGCGAAATCTAGTGATGCCCCCAGTGCGAACGGGCCCGCACCTGAACTGCCGGAATGGGCGAATAAATTACTCAGCTTCGAGAATTGGCCGATCAAGTTAGGCATGTTATTGCTCTTGGTTGGCTTAGCTTCGGGTTATCGCTATTTGGCGGCGCGTGGCTATTTTAATGTGCCGATTGAACTGCGTTTGGTCTCCGTAGCGCTTGCTGCAATCGCAGCGTTGGTGTTTGGCTATGGCAAGCGCGAAGAAAAGCGCAGCTTTTCGTTAAGTGTGCAGGGCGCGGCCCTGGGCGCGTTGCTATTAACTGTGTACGCGTCGCTGCAGCTGTATCACGTGCTCAATGGCCCGACCGCATTTGCGCTAATGCTAGTGATCGTCGCCGTGGGCGTCGCACTCGCGGTGCTGCAAGACGCTTTATGGCTGGCGCTATTCGCCGCAATTGGTGGATTCGCTGCGCCGATTTTGGCATCTACCGGCGGCGGATCGCACGTGCATTTGTTTGGTTACTACCTAATTCTGAATCTCGGAATATTGGCGATCGCACTAAAGAAGGGCTGGCGCAGCCTCAATTTCTTAGGTGCGATCTGTACCTTTGGCATCGGAATCGGTTGGGGCGCGAACTACTATCGGCCGGAATTTTTTAACACGGTGGAACCATTTCTACTCGCGTTTTTCGCGATCTATTTAGCGATCACCGTGCTCTACACCCTGCGCCATGGCGCGGGCGAGCCGGTTCTTGACAGCGTGTTGGTGTTTGGCGTGCCCTTGGCAAGTTTGGGCGCGCAGGCCGGGCTACTTGCCGGGCAAGATAAGAAGCTCGCGCTTTCTAGTTTCGGTGCAGCGGTGATCTATGGCGGCTTGAGTTATGCATTACGCACCCAAGAACAAGCGAGCTTATTGCGAAAATGTTTTACCGTACTCGCGGCAACCTTCTTCACGCTCGCCATCCCACTGTATTTCAGTGCGCAAATCACCAGTGCACTGTGGGCACTGGAGGGTGCGGCGGTGCTTTGGCTGGGCTTGAGCCAAAAGCGCACTGCACCGGTGCTATTGGGGCTGTTCTTGCAAGTGTTTGCCTGGATTTCCTACTTCAATGGCTACCAGGTCATGACCGAGCTTCCGGCATTCTGGAACGCAAAGTGTTTAGGCGCGTTGATCCTGGCACTTGCAAGCTTTGCCTGCGGCTGGTTACTTGACCGCACTGCGAAGGATGAAGGCAATATCGGTGCACAATTAGCGCCGCTGGCTTGGCTAGGCGCGATTTTTGGCTTGCTGTGGTGGAGCTTCGCTGGCATCAGTGAAATAGATCGCAATGTGCATTCCAGCTTCAAGCCTGCGGCCATGATTGCTTGGCTGGCACTTACCATGTTGTTCTCGGCCGGCACACGGGCTGCGCTAAGATTTGACAGCTTGCGTATCGGCGCCTTGCTGCCGCTGGCGATCATCGGGCCAGTAGCCGCGCTTGCGACACTATTTGGTCCGATCCTTGAGGAATATCGCGGCCTTGCATTCATCAGTTACCTAATCATATCGGTGATCAGCATGGCGCTGCTGGCCAAGCCGGTCGTGAACACAAATAGTGCTGACACGCCGCGCAGCCGTAATTTTCCAGGCTTCGGCCTAAAACTGGCGCACAGTCTTTGGTTGATTGGTGTTTGTTTGCTGGCCAGTCTCTCGCTTGATTCTGAAATGCACGCGGAAAGATTCGGCGACGGCCTGCGGTTTAGCCTCAATGTCGCCTCTTTTGCCGTGGTGTTTTTTATGTTGATTCGCAATATTTCAGCGGTTGGCATGCCGTTGCAACATTTCTTTAGCGAACCGGGCATCGGCTGGCGCGCGCAATTGACTCAGGTGTGGGCGGTGGGCATCACCCTTGCTTTGGTTGCCGGTTCCGTGCTGCGCGGTGATAGCAATCCGATTCACTTTGTGCCGCTGATCAATCCTCTGGAAATCGGCCTGTTGGCGTTGTTTGCCCTGCTCTATTTGGCCGCGCGCGATGAATTCGGTCAAGTCAGTGAATCGGCCAAATATCCGCTGCTAGTGATGGCTTTTTGGCTGCTAACCGCATTTACCTTGCGCGGTGTGGTGCAGGTGTATGACCCAAATCTTGCCACAATAGGGCACGCCTTCTTCAATCGCACCGGACAAGCCGCGCTGGCTCTGATCTGGTCGCTAGCCGGTTGCGGTGCAATGTTGCTCGGCCACGCGCGCGCGCGTCGCCCAGTGTGGTTCGCTGGCGCCGCGTTAATGGGTGTGGTGCTGGTAAAAATGGTGCTGATAGATCGGCACAACTTGGGCGAGCTGCCGGGAATTTTTGCGACTCTTGGCGTCGGGGCGCTGCTTGCGACCGTGGGCTATTTTGCGCCGGTGCCGCCAGCGGAACAAAGTCGCGGAGAAGCTGAGTAGCGATAAGCTGAGTAGCACCAAGAGCGAGTTTCGTTCTTGCAGTTCCTTGAATAGTTAAGTTGAAAGCCAAGCTCGCTGATCGCGAGCTTGGTCATTTTAGCGGTGCCAATTTATGACAAGGCTGACTTAATTCTCTCATCACGATGTCATGGAAAACCTAACGGCGCGACATAAACCCGGTGCAGGCTGCGTGTTATGCAAACTCTTGCCGCGCAGCTCTCAAATTTTACTGTGCGCGCTATTCGCTGGCTGATAGCTAGCTCACGAGTATTGAAGGATTCTGGCGATGCAAATGCTGCAAGCGCGATACACCGTACGTAGCGTTTTTGTCAGTGATCTACATTTGGGCGCGCCGCATGCGCACGCGGAAGAGTTGGCGGATTTTTTACAGTCGCTGGATTGCGAGCGGCTGTATTTAGTCGGCGATATTGTTGATTTGTGGTGGGTGGCACGCCGCCGGGCTTGCTGGTACGCATCGGAAACCCGGGTGATGAACATACTGCGATTAATGCCGCGCAAAGGCATTGAAGTGATCTATGTACCAGGCAATCATGATGCTGCGTTACGCGCGTTGGTGGGGCAGCAATTAGCGGGCATCCGGGTACAAAGTCGAGCCGAACACACGTTAGCAAATGGCCGCCGTATGCTCGTTACCCATGGCGATCAATTTGATCGGCTGGTGCGCTTTAGCGGCGCGCAAAAGGCGCTAGGTAGCTTTCTTTATGATGGCCTTTTAGATCTCGATGCGGTTATGAATGGCCTACGCAAGCGTTTTGGTATACAGCGTTTTTCGTTGGCAAACTGGATCAAATCGCGCAGTGGCCGCACTCAGATTTACATTCAGCGCTATGAGGCTGCGGTGCTGAATTACGCGCAACGCAAAGGTTTCGACGGCGCAATATGCGGGCATATACACCAGCCCAAATTGCGCCTAGAAGATGGGCTGATTTATGCCAACTGCGGGGACTGGGTCGAAAATCTAACCGCAGTTGTGGAGGATGCCCAGGGCGCACTGATGCAAATACGCTGGCATGGGCAGCCGGTGGTGGAATCGGCACAGTGCAGCGTGTCGCATGCGGCGTTAAAATTGCCGGTACTCAACGCGAGTTAGTTCGCGCCTGAATTTCAAATTGCCGGCGGCGTTACTAAATTCGCGCAAAACCTACTTGAACCGTGAAATAGCGCCTCCAAATATGAAAGCAGTTCCGCGCACTTCGCGCGCTTTGGATTGCACATCATGCGTCAAGACAAACTTACTTCTAGATTTCAAGCCGCCCTAAGTGAGGCGCAATCGCTCGCAGTCGGGCGGGATAATAATTTGATCGAGCCGGTGCATCTATTGGTGGCCTTGCTTAAGGATGATTCCGGCGCCAGTAAAATGTTGCTTGCACAAGCTGGCGCGAATGTGCGCGAGCTGGATCGGCGCGCAGGTGAGCTGTTAGAGAAACTGCCGAAAGTGCGCGGTAACGAAGGCCAAATCAGCATCGCTAATGATCTAGCGCGTTTGCTCAATGTCGCTGACAAATTGGCGCAGCAGCGTGGCGATCAATTTATCGCCAGCGAGCTGTTTTTGCTCGCTGTTATTGACGATAAAGGCAGCGTCGGCGCGCTACTGCGCGATGTCGGCACGACCAAAGTCGCGCTGGAACGTGCGATCAGCGGTGCGCGTGGCGGCGACAAAGTCGAGGACGCAGGTGCGGAAGAAAATCGCCAAGCATTAAACAAATACTGCGTCGATTTAACTGCTTTGGCGGAAAGCGGCAAGCTGGATCCCGTGATTGGGCGCGATGAAGAAATTCGCCGCTGCATCCAAGTGCTGCAGCGGCGCACCAAGAATAATCCGGTGCTGATTGGCGATCCTGGCGTGGGGAAAACGGCGATTGTTGAAGGCTTGGCGCAGCGCATTATCAACGATGAAGTGCCCGAAGGCCTGCGCGGCAAACGGTTGCTTTCCTTGGATATGGCGGCCCTGATTGCTGGCGCGAAATTTCGCGGCGAGTTCGAAGAACGCTTGAAAGCAGTGTTGAACGAATTGTCCAAACAAGAGGGCAATGTCGTTTTATTCATTGACGAATTGCACACCATGGTCGGCGCTGGCAAAGCCGAGGGCGCGATGGATGCCGGCAATATGCTCAAGCCAGCACTTGCGCGCGGCGAGCTGCACTGCATCGGTGCGACGACCTTGGATGAGTATCGAAAATACGTTGAAAAAGACGCCGCGCTCGAGCGCCGCTTTCAAAAAGTATTGGTCGGTGAGCCGAACGTTGAGGACACCATTGCCATCCTGCGCGGGCTAAAAGAACGCTATGCGCTGCACCACCGTGTCGAAATCACGGATCCGGCGATTGTCGCGGCGGCAACACTAAGCCATCGCTATATTGCGGATCGAAAATTGCCGGATAAGGCCATCGATTTGATGGACGAAGCCGCTAGCCGCATCCGTATGGAAATGGACTCCAAACCCGAAGAAATGGACCGTTTGGAGCGCCGATTGATCCAGCTTAAAATTCAGCGCGAAGCGTTGAAAAAAGAAACCGATGCCGCCACGCGTGAGCGACTGGCGCTGTTGGAAACTGAAATTGACAAATTGGAGCGCGAATACAGCGACTTGGAAGAAATCTGGAATGCGGAGAAATCTGCGGTGCAGGGCGAAACCGAGCTGAAGACGCAAATTGAAGCGCTCAAGGTCGAGATGGAAGCAGCGCAGCGGAGGCAAGATTTTGCCCGCATGAGCGAAATTCAGTACGGCAAATTGCCTGAGCTAGAAAAGCAGTTGAGTGATGTGCGTGCGATGGAAGAAAAAACCACCGCTGGCTTCAAGTTGGTCAGCCACAAAGTTACCGCCGAGGAAATTGCTGAAGCGGTCAGCCGCTGGACCGGCATTCCAGTGGCCAAAATGATGGAAGGTGAGCGCGAAAAACTTCTCAAAATGGAAGCGGAGCTGCACCGGCGCGTGATTGGTCAAGACGAAGCGGTCACCGCTGTCGCCGATGCAATCCGGCGCAGCCGCGCCGGTTTATCTGATCCGAATCGACCCAATGGTAGCTTCCTATTCTTGGGGCCCACCGGCGTCGGTAAGACTGAGCTGTGTAAAGCGTTGGCGGAGTTCTTATTTGACTCCGGCGATGCGCTGGTGCGCATTGATATGAGTGAGTTCATGGAAAAGCACTCGGTCGCGCGCTTGATCGGCGCGCCGCCTGGCTATGTCGGTTTCGAGCAAGGCGGTTATTTGACCGAGGCGGTGCGACGTCGGCCGTATTCGGTGATTTTGTTGGATGAAGTTGAGAAAGCGCATTCGGATGTGTTCAATGTTTTGCTGCAGGTGCTCGACGATGGCCGCCTAACCGATGGCCAAGGCCGCACTGTGGATTTCCGCAACACAGTTATCGTGATGACTAGCAATTTGGGCTCTAGCGTGATTCAAGCGATGTCCGAGCAGGACACCGCTGCGGAAGGCGGCGGTCGCGACAACTTTTCTATGGATGTTTTGCTAAGGCAAAACTATGCGCGTATGAAAAATGCCGTGATGGATATTGTGCAGACGCATTTTCGCCCGGAATTTATCAATCGCTTGGACGAAATTGTGGTGTTCCACCCGCTGGCGCGCGAACACATTCGCGAGATTGCGAAAATCCAGCTGGCAAGCTTGGCAAAACGCTTGAAAGAGCGCGAGTTGAAGTTGGAAGTCAGCATCGAGGCGCTTGATATTTTGGGCCGTTTTGGTTTCGACCCGGTGTATGGCGCGCGACCACTGAAACGTGCGATTCAGTCAATGTTGGAAAACCCGCTCGCCAAAGAGGTTTTGGCGGGCAAGTTCAGGCCCAAAGACACGGTGTTTGTCGATGCTTTGAACGGGCAATTGGTGGTTCGGGCTACGGCGAATTGATTCCAGCTCAACGTCTTGAAACTTGCGAAAAATGTATCGTCATTGCGAACGCAGTGAAGCAATCTCAATGCGCCGCGGACGAAGTACGAGATTGCTTCGCTGCGCTCGCAATGACGAGGTTCCTCAACAGCTTGCCGAGGTTGAAAACTCCCGATGACGAAATAACGGGTTCGTGCGAAACGCCGCATTTACACATAAGCCCCTGGCCGAACGCTTACTCAAGCGACTTAAGGTAATCTCCGACTACATTTTTTGAAGGATTTTTATGGGCCTAGACTTAGTTTCCACCGGCCGTGACGTGCCGAATGACATCAATGTCGTGATTGAAATTCCGCTCAACGGGGAAGCGGTCAAGTACGAAGTTGATAAGGCAACTGGCGCGATTTTCGTCGACCGTGTACTTGGCACCGCGATGCGCTATCCGGTCAACTATGGCTATGTCCCGCACACGTTGTGCGGTGATGGCGATCCGGTTGATATTTTGCTGATAATGCCGGTGCCGCTGATACCCGGTTCAGTAGTGCGTGCACGCCCTGTGGGCGCTTTGAAAATGCGTGACGAAGCCGGGGATGATATTAAAGTTGTTGCGGTGCCGATCAATAAGGTGACCGAGCTTTACAGCAATATCGATTCGATTCGCCAATTGCCACAAATTACCTTGGATCAGATCGCGCACTTTTTCCAGCACTACAAAGATTTGGAAAAAGGTAAGTGGGTACAAATCGACGGCTGGGTGGGTGCAGAAGAAGCGAAAAAAGAAATTTTGGAGTCGGTCGAGCGCTATAAAAACGCGCCGGATCAGCCCAAATTTTGATTGACTAAAGAAGCTCCAAAGCAGCTCATGGCGCACTACAAGCGCTGACTTTCATGATTCATGCGCTCTAAGCGCCGTGCTGCACTAAACTATTCAGTGAAGCACACCCGCGGAGCATTTGAATGCAGTATCGAATCATCTTTAAATACATCAGCGGACGTAAGCGCGGCACCAGCGAGGTATTTCCTTTACCTCGGTTTGCCTCGGAGTTAAAAATCGGCCGCGATCCCGCGTGCGAGGTTCGTTTCGATCCGATGTCCGACACCGCCGTCAGTCGCCACCACGCCTCTGTGCAGTGGGTGGATGGCGACGAGCATGAGTATTCGATCGTTGATTTGCTCAGCAGCAACGGCACTTTCGTCAACAATCAGCCGGTGGACAACTCACACCCGCTCAAAAGCGGCGATTTATTGGAGTTCGGCCGCGGCGGCCCCAGTGCGCGCATCGAAATTCAGGCGGAGCCAAGCTTTGATAACACCCTCGCTCCCGCAACAAAAACACTCGACAAGGTGCCGCAACCGCCCGGTAAATAAGGCGTGGTTTGCCTTTTCATTTTTACCGGCCCATAGAATTTTCGCCTGCAGCTTAATAGGATTGCGAGCCCAATATGACTGAATCTAGCCCAATAAAAGCCACCGAAGATCGCCGCCGTGGCATTTATTTACTGCCTAATTTACTGACCACATGCGCGATGTTCGCGGGCTATTACGCGATCGTCGCCAGCATCAATGGGCATTGGGTGGATGCCTGTATCGCGGTGTTTATCGCAGCTTTTTTCGACGGCATCGACGGCCGCGTGGCGCGTCTGACCAACACCCAAAGTGCGTTTGGCGTGCAATATGATTCCTTGTCTGATCTGATCAGCTTTGGCTTGGCACCGAGTTTGATTATGTATAACTGGTCCCTCGTGCACCTGAAAGACATCAACCCAATGATGGGCAAGTTGGGCTGGCTTGCGGCTTTTCTTTATGCCGCTTGCGCCGCACTTAGGTTGGCGCGCTTTAACGTGCAGGTCGCGGTACAAGACAAGCGGTTTTTTCAAGGCTTAGCCAGCCCAGCGGCGGCCGGTGCGATGGTTAGCTTGGTGTGGGCAGTTGAAAAAATGGGCGGCGACGGCGGTGGCGTGCGTTGGATCACGCCTATTTTTACGGTGATCGTGGCGTTGGCGATGGTCAGTAATTTGCGCTACTACAGCTTTAAGGCGTGGCCAGAAAAAGTACGCTTTATGTGGGCGATTCTGATCGTTTTATTGATTGCCGGCATCGCGCTTAATCCACCATTGGCGTTGGTAGCGATTTTTTTCGCCTACATACTTTCCGGGCCACTGATGACGATACTTGGCATACGCCAACGCCGTGCGCAACACGCCGCTGAGCACAGCACCGATGACGACGATGATAGTCAGGATCACGATCAATGATTGAAGTTGCCGCGCACCGCGAGTTTGGTTATGAGCCACGAAGATAAAAGCATCGTCATTGCGAACGCAGTGAAGCAATCTCGTCTTTCAAAGTTAGATTGCTTCGCTGCGCTCGCAATGACGAGGTTAATGGTCTCGCTACATCCGTTTGTGGCTGAAGGCTCGCAATGAGCGGTGCGGCCTACATCGGTGGCCTTGATCTTACTGTGTTGGCGGATTTGTCCCAGGCGTTCGCGCAGTCGATTGATTTGAATCAAACTTTGCGCGAAGCGGTTACGCGCATCGCGCAACACATGCGCGCGCAAGCCGCGAGCCTGTTTCTGTTGGACCCGCTCACGGGTGATATTGTTTGTCGTGCCAGCGCCGGGCCGGTCGATGTCGTTGGTTTGCGAATCCATCAAGGGCACGGCATTGTCGGGCGCACCATCGCTGAAAATCGGGTGCAGCTGGTACGTGATGTGCAGCTCGATCCTGACTATATTGGCTCGGGCGTGCGTGTTAAGAATTTCTCGCCGCGCACAATGGTGTGTGCGCCGCTTACCGGTGTTGACGGGGCGATTGGCGCGCTGCAGGTGATCAATAAGGATGGCGGCGAGCTTTTTGGCAATGATGACGCCGATATGTTGCGGCTGCTGGCGGTGCCGACCACGATGGCTCTGGCAAACGCGCGGCTTGCGTTGGAGCTATTGGAGCAAAACCGGATTCGGCGCGAGTTTGAATTGGCGCGCCAAATGCAGAAAACGTTGTTTCCTAAACGGCGTATGGGCTTTGCGGTGAACGCAATCAACCGGCCCGCGCGGGAAATATCCGGGGATTTTTATGATTTTTTTGACCTTCCTGATGGCCGTGTAGGCTTTGCGATCGGCGATGTTTCCGGCAAGGGCATGGACGCCGCGATGTTGATGGTGCGCGCCAGCGCGCTGCTCAGGTTTTTTGGCAAAACTGGCCTTGCCCCGCACGAATGGCTGACGCGTGCCAACGATGAGCTTGCCGAAACCGTGCGCTTTGGTATGTTTGTCTGCGCGCTGGTGGGCTATTACGAGCCAGATTCCGGCATGGTTAGCTTCGCAAGTGCAGGTTTCCCACCGGTGCTATTACATATAGACCGCGAAACCACGATGCGGGAATTGCCCGCGCATGGCCCGCCGCTGGGGGTAATCGCGCCGATGCAGTATGACTCCGAGCGCGTATGTGTCGCCGCCGCCAGTTTTTATGCCTATTCCGACGGCATGACCGATATTCGTGATGCCAATAACCAAACTATAGGCGTTGACGGCGTCAAAACTGTCATCGCCCGGGTGACGCGTTTAAGCCCGGCGGCGCGTCTACGCGGCATGTTGCATCAGTTGCGCCAACAGCATTTGCCGGATGATACGACCGTGCTGCTAGTCGCCGAAGGGCCACAACCGCCACGATTATTGAGCGAAATCGGCTGTTTAAGTGATGCCGGAAATTTGCGTGAGCTGCGTAAGCTCATGCGGCAAACGTTGGTGCGCTTGGGCTTCACCGGCGATATTTTCGAACAAATCGTATTGAGCGTTGACGAAGCGGTGGCCAACATTATTCGCCACGGCTACGCCGGTAGGGGCGACGGGCGTTTGGAACTTTCCAATTGGCTTATTGGCCGCGAATTGCATTGTGTATTGCGCGATTTTGCGCCACGCATCGATGCCAGCTGCATTCAGCCGCGCGACCTGGCGGAGTGCAAGGCCGGCGGCTTAGGCATCAATTTGATTGATATGACCTTTGATCGCTGGAGTTTCAGCGCACCTGACACCGGCCCTGGGAACGTACTGACGATGGTTAAGGCAGTGCCGTAGCCAGACTGGCGGTCGCATCGGGCTCAACCTCAATTACGGCCGAGGGACGCAGAAACTTCGATAAAACGTAAATCAGCGTTTGCGCCGTCACAACTTCCTGATAATCTGCGGTCAAACTTTTGGAAGCAAACTGAGGCGAAAATGCGCGTAATTATTGATTTGTCCGAACAAGATTTAGACCACTTCCGCTCGGCCATGCGCCGGGCTCGCGACTCGGCTGCGCATCTGAGCAGCCAGGACATCACCGACGCCGCGCTAAAACTTCTGCACGAAACGCGCGATATCCAAGCACCTGAGTTTGTGCGCATGCGCATGCGCAAGCTGCATACGATGATCGCGATGGTGCACGACACCGCTTGGGGTTTGACCGATGCTGAGCGTAAAGAAGTGCTTAGCGCACTGACCTATTTTTGTGATCCGAATGATGCGATTCCCGACAATATTCCGGTCCTGGGCTTTCTAGACGATGCCATCATGATCGAGCTGGTGGTGGAAGAGCTCAAACATGAGTTAGACGCTTACGAAGATTTCTGCCAGTACCGCAGCTCGGCTGCTGAAGCCGGCGTGGCAGCGAATGGACTTAATCGTGAAGATTGGTTAGCGCAACGCCAAGAAGAGTTACTGGAACGCATGCGCTCGCGTCGAGGCCGGGACCGCAGTTACGGCGGCGGCCCAAGCGTCTTTTCATTGTTCTCGATGTCTTAAAGATTTAGTTCATAACCGCAGTTGCGCCTCGAAACCGCCGAAAGCTACGTTTTCGGCGGTTTTTTTCGTTTTGCCGCTTAATCGCGCACATGTGATGCGCTCAAAACGGTCGTGCTTTTTTCCCTAATTCGTATTTGCCATGTTCAAAACAGCGCATTAACCATCGCCACTGAGATAACGATAAACATCACCGTAATCGGAATGCCAACTCGCATCAAATCACGTTTTTGATAGCCGCCAGGTCCTTGAATCATGGCTATTACTGGATTCGAGGCGGTCAGGAAATTATTTGATGCGGCCAAGCTGACGATCAGGGCAAATTGCGCCGGATTGGCATTCACCGCGAGCGCGATGTTGATCGCAATCGGCACCATCAGTACGGTGGAACCAACTTGCCCCATCGACAGCGCCGCGATCGTTGTCAATACCGCCAGCCCAATTTGCAACGGTACCGCGCCGACGCTGCCCACGTGTTTGGCGACTTGTGCCGCCATCCAGCCAGCGGTGCCGGTTTGATCAATAGCAATACTGATTGGAATCAAGCAGGCGAGCGAGAAAATAGTCTTCCAGTTGATTGCCCGGTACGCCTCTTCTGTGGAAAGTACGCCGGTAACTAACATGCCGGTGGCTCCGGCCATCAAAGCAATCGGCAAGGAAACATGGCCGGCAAAAGCCAGCGCAAACGCGCCAATAAAAAAGAACAGCGCCATGCCCTGTTTGTGTGGACGGCGTTCGTCTTTAGGGTAGTCAGTGATGACGATAAAATCACGTTCCGAAGCGTGATCGTTCAATTCTTGCCAGTTGCTATGGAATATTAAGGTGTCGCCGGATTGGAAGTTCAAGCTGCGTACCTGCTCACGAATGGTGACGCCTGCGCGCACCAGTGCCAGCAAATTCATACCGTAGCGGCGACGGATGCGCAGCTCCATCGCCGATTTCCCCAACCAACCGGAACTAGGCGGCAATACCGCTTCGGAAACCCCGGCAGCAATTGGGTCAAACAAAGCCCCCAGATGATGCTTGCCCGGCAATACCCCTAAACCAAAGGCGGCGGCAAAGCTTTCAATTTGCGTGACGGGGCCGAGCACGGCAAAAACGCAGCCTGCTTCAATTAACTCGTCCATCGGCGGCGCAAGTCGGGTGGCTTCGCCACGCTTGAGCGCCAAAAATAGCGGTGCTTGCGGCAATTGCTCGGCTTCGCCTAGTGTTAGGCCGACCACGCCACTATCAGGATAAACGCGCAGCTCAACCAATTCCCCGGTGATGCCGTACAAGTGCTCGAAATAGGCTTCCGTCGTGCGCGGTGTTACCGATTCAACCGCGTCTTCAACGGGCAGCTTTTTGAGTCCGAAAAAGTAGAAATACAGCAGGCCACAAACTAAGAGTGCCATACCGATTGGAAACACCGAGAACAGCTTCAATGTGCCCAGTACCTGCGCGCCCTGTGGCAAGTTTTTGTTGATACTTTCGATCAAATCGCCGAGCAAAATCATCGGGGAATTGCCAATCGTGGTCATCGTGCCGCCCAAGACTATGCAGGTGGCCATGGGCAACAACAGATGCCCTAAAGGATAGCCGGTGCGCGCAGCGATTCGGCTGGCGACCGGCAAAAACAGCGCCATCACCGCCGGGTTTTGCATAAATCCAGAAACCGAGCCGGAAACCGCCGAAATTGCTAGCACCAAACGCCGCTCGGTATCCCCGGCTAAGCGCAAAATAAAATCTGCCGCCCGCCCCATTAAGCCGGTGCGTTCTAAGCCCGCGCCTAGAATCATCACGGCCAAAATTGACATCACCGCATTCGAGGCAAAGCCAGAAAATAGCTGCGTCAACGGCACTAAACCGGTTAAACCCAACACCACCAACAACAGCATCGCCGCGAGGTCCACCGTGACCCATTCGGTTACAAATAAACACACCGTCAGCGCCAACACGCATAGCACCAGCAACATATCCAAGTTCAGTACGATACTGGTGTCCAAACGGCCGATTCGTTGATGGGAAGCTTGGAAGTGTAGCGGCTTTGGGCCCGGTTCCAATGCGCGTGGGCTAGCAAGGAAATATGCTGTTTTAAAA
>JAYVAQ010000266.1:0-3785 GCA_043750875.1 Rhodanobacteraceae bacterium | reverse complement strand
CCTAAACGCTCGGCATTTTCGATCAACATTAGGCTGGCGTTCGGCACGTCAACACCGACTTCAATGACGGTCGTAGCCACCAAAACATCCAATTCCGCTCTAGCAAATTGCTGCATCACCGCGTCTTTTTCGCTTGCTTTCAGGCGCCCGTGCACCAAACCGATGCGCAGCTCCGGCAAAGCCGAGATCAGCAACTCCGCCGCTGCCTGCGCGGCTTGAGCTTCCAATAAATCCGATTCTTCGATCAAGGTGCACACCCAATAAGCTTGGCGGCCCTGAGCGCAGGCGCTGCGAATACGTTCGATCAACTCCAAACGCCGATCCACGCTAACCACCACGGTTTGAATTGGCATACGCCCTGGCGGTAATTCGTCGATGACTGATACATCCAAATCGGCATAACCTACCATTGCCAGCGTGCGTGGAATGGGCGTGGCGGTCATCACCAATTGGTGCGGCACATGCGAACTTTCTGCGCTCTGTACGCCTTTCTGGCGCAGCTCCAACCTCTGATGCACGCCAAAACGGTGCTGCTCGTCAATCACGCAGAGGCTCAAATTCTTGAATTGCACCGCCGCGCTCATCAGTGCGTGGGTGCCGATCACAATACTGGCACCGTCGGCAATTGCGACGAGCGCTTTGGCTCGGGCTTTGCCTTGCACCTTGCCTGCCAACCAAACCGGTGCTATGCCCAACGGCGTGAACCAGCGGCTAAAGTTGCGAAAATGTTGCTCCGCCAACAGCTCGGTCGGTGCCACCAGTGCCACTTGTGTTTTGCAGGCAATAGCGGCGCACGCGGCGATCGCTGCAACAACGGTTTTACCAGAACCGACGTCGCCCTGAACCAAGCGCAGCATGGGCTGCGCGCGTTTTAGATCGGCGAATATCTCTTTGCACACGCGCTTTTGCGCGGCGGTCAATTCAAACCCTAAATTCGCCAACAATTGCTTGACCATGTTGGCACCACCCGTAAGCACCGGCGCGCGTTCGCTCTTTAGGCGATTACGCTTGAGCTGCATGGAAAGCTGGTGCGCCAGTAGCTCCTCACCTGCCAGACGGCGTTGTGATGGGTGCCGGTGCTCCTCGAGAGCGGCGGTATCGGCATCGGGCGGTGGCGCATGCACATAGCTCAAAGCAGGTTTAAGCGCGGGCCACTTGAGGGTACTCAACATTGCTTGCGGGATCAGCTCAAGTACCGCGCTTTCCGGCAATTCTTTGATTGCGGTGCGTACCGCGGCGGCGATGCGTTCGGCGGTAACGCCATCGCATTTGGGGTACACCGGCGTCAATGCTTCTGCCATCGGCGCAGCGACGGCGTCAGTCAAATAGGTCAGCTTAGGATGCACAATCTCGAAGCCTAACGCGGTCTCCCGCGCCTCACCAAATACCCGCACCCGTGGCCTAGCATTAAGCTTTTCAAGCTGCGCCATTTGGAAATAAAAAAATCGCAGGCGCATTCTGCCCGTACCGTCACGCAATTCCGCCAGCAATGTGCGGCGGCCGCGGAAGCTAACTTCTGCATGCTCAATCACGCCTTCGAACACGCATGCCGCACCCGCGTGCGCGGCGGCAATCGGAGTTACGCGCGTGCGGTCTTCGTAATGCAATGGCAGGTGAAACCATAGGTCACTTAAGACGCTCAGACCAAGTTTGTCAGCCAATAACACTGCCAATTTCGGCCCCACACCCGGCAAAAATTGCACCGGGCGATCTGAGGCTGGCAACGCCGAGATGGCAACCGCTGATACCGCAGGCGGCTTTGGTGAGGTGCGCGCGGCCATTTAATCGATGACTACGCGCCGATACCGATACGCATCACATAATCACCAGCACGCCGTCCACCTCAACCCGCGCGCCGCGCGGCAAGCCGGAAACTTGAATCGTTGAGCGCGCTGGATAAGGTTGCGGCACATATTCGCTCATAATTTCGTTGAGCTTGGGAAAATGCGCCAAATCGGTCAGATAAACTCCGATGCGCACCAAGTCACTGAGCGAACCGCCCGCTGCGCTGGCAACGGCTTTTAAGTTCTCAAAAACTTGACGCACCTCGGCTTCAAAATCATTGCTGACTAATAATTGTGTAGCCGGATTCAGCGGCACTTGGCCGGAAAGATAAACAGTGCGGCCAACTTTAATCGCTTGGCTGTAAGTGCCGATCGCCTTTGGGGCGTTATCAGAATGGACAACAATTTTTGCCACGGCATTTCCTTAGTGAAAAATATTTAGTTATGCGCTTGGTAGAGAAGCGACCAATCCGTCGTAAAGCTATTTCAGCTGTAGACGCAACGCTTCAAGCTTCTTTTCGCGAATCATTGTCGGCGACATGGCATTATCAAAGCCATATAGGGTTTGCTCCCACGAGCCATACGTCGGGTTTGCAATCATGATCCAACGCGCGCCCCAGTAGTCGGAGAAATCAGTCACTAGCGTGCGACGCGCCGACTGGCTAGCCTTATAGCCTTCATTAAAATCGCCCAGGTTGTCACCAATGAGCATCACGAGGCGATATTTTTGCGCGGCAAAAGCCCGGCGCTGGCCTTTGGTGTCCATTTGATTGGCTTTGTCGCGGAATAAAAATGTCGCTGTATTACTGCTGTCTGAAAACCCCTGCTCGGCCAAATTTTGCCGCGTAACCTCAGTTAGGCTGACATCGCGATTGCTCAGATAAATGATGCGCACCCCGCGTGAGTTCGCAAAATTCGAGAATTCGCGCGCACCCGGCAATGCCAATGCCGCGCGTTCGTTACACCACACAGCCCATGCGGATTCCGTATACACCCCGCCGCTTTTGACCAGCCGGGCCTGAAACGCTGAGTTATCCAGCATGGTTTCATCCACATCAACGACTACTGCAGGCGGCAAACCGCTAAAGTTGCCGGTTTGCTCAATCGCTGCGGTCAGCGTTGGCTGTTTTAACAACACTTCCAACGCCAGTTGCGCCTGCTTGAAACTTTGCAGGGAATTAGCATGATATTCCGCTGAGGTTTGCTGCCAAAGCACGGCGTTTAGATTATCTGAGGGTGCAAGTACAGCGATCATCGGTTCTTGCGTTGTAGCAACCGCGACCGGCGCTGCCGACTTTACTTCGCTTGAGGGCGTAGCGCAGGCGTTTAACAAAAGTGCGGTGATCACACTTAAAACGGTGGGAATGGTATTGCTTTTCATAGTCAATTTGGGTGCTAGAGAAAGCTCAAATCTTAGCACGCGGAATTTTACTTCGACGTGTCAATCAGGCGCGTCGGAACTTGGAAACCCTAATCGCAGCTTGTCTAAACGCGCTTTGGTAATTGCGTCACGCGCAATTTTGAGCGATTTGTCGCGTTCCCACATACGCTCAATCGCCGCTATTTTTTCTTCCCAAGACATTTTAATCGCGTGCTCGCGCCACGCCAATTTTCGCCGTGCGACGAAGGCCTCAAACTCTTCGGGCTTAAGCATTTCGTTGGACATAGCTTTCCCAGCGATCCTGCAAATTGTGCTTTGAAATCAATTCATTCAACGTCGTCCTGGAGCAAGCGCCCGCCGTGATTAGCGCATCAACCCGCTGATAATCTTTAGCGCGGCCCAGCTGCAAAGCAATGGCGGCCAAATAATCTGCAGAAATTACCGGAACTTGAATCGATTCAAAAGTTTGCATGGGGGCATTCAGCACTGCAGCTTCAATCAGTGGATTAAAGGCAGGCAAAATTTGTACCGGCCAGCTGCCAATGACGATGTGTTCGTTATGCACGCGCCCACCTAACTCCTTAATTCGATCATAAAGCGGCGTGAGCAATACAAACCCC
>JAYVAQ010000265.1:0-8996 GCA_043750875.1 Rhodanobacteraceae bacterium | reverse complement strand
TCGCCCAAAATCGCCTCGAACCTTGAGCGATTTGGTAAACGAGTTAGGCTGTCGTGATTGGCTTGGAATTTTAGCTGCAGCTCAGCCAGACGGCGTGCGGAAATATCCTGCATGCTGCCTTCGATTGAGATTAACGCCTCGCTCGTCGCCTCAAGCGCAACGTTGCCTTTAGTGTCCACGCGCGTCGAATTACCTTCTGTGTCTGCTGACGGGTGCATGCCGTCATCGCGCCATGCGGAGCGCATCGACATAGACACCCAAAATTCGTGGCCATCGCGATGAATCAGCCGGGTTTCAATGTTTTCCAATGCCGCGCCAGAGTGCATAGCACCTTGGATCAGTTCTCGATCTCTCGCGTCTGCGATCGTGGGTAATAAATTTGCGAAATTACTTCGCATAAGTTCAAAGTTGGCAAACCCGAACATGCGCAATAGCGCGGCATTCGCTTCGTTTAAATTGCCATCGCGGTCGGTTTGAAACATTCCCACAGCAGCATTTTCAAATAGCTTGCGGTAACGTGCCTCAGCACGCGCCAGTTTATCTTCGTTCGCCCGCTCACCAGTAATATCACGCATGGTGCCCGTGATCGCCACGCCGTCCCCTAATAGCAGCGCATCGGCGCGCACCGAGAACAATCGAGACGCGCCATCTTTGCGGATAACACGAATTTCGTAAACGCTGGCTGGTATACCACCGGCAGCGCGCAGCGCGATGCGCTGGCGCATAAAGTCGCGATCCCTTGGGTCGACTAGAACGTCAGTATAATTGACGCCAAGCAGTTCCTCTAAGGGATAACCTAATTCACGGACTAGCGCGGGATTGGCGAAAATGATGACGCCGTTTTGGACGATATAGACGCCTTCGCGGGAATATTCTACAACTATGCGGTAGCGCTCTTTTAAACGATCTGACTCAATGCGCACTTGGTCAAGCGCCGCCGCATTTTCAAAAAGATCGCGGTTGTTCGCCATTGGCCGCACCAAGGCTTCTTCGGCGTTCGCATAAAATCGAACGTCTTGAGCAATAACAAGAAAGAAGGCTTCACCGGCAAAATGAAACGGTTCAATGCTCAATATGCCGTCACCAAACTGCTGGCTTGCGGCATTGAAACTGACCGCTTTGCTGACCAAACGATTGCTTTCCGCGAGTTCGGCAATGACCAGCCGTCGATGTTCAGGACTTTGCCAAAGTCCAAAATGCTCGGTAGTGCGGCCTACAATCGCAGCGCGCGCGATACCGGTGCAGGCTTCAAAGGCTAAATTTACGTCGACAACTACAAAATCGCGCTCACGCACAACAACTACACTCGCGGTGCTAGCGTTAAAACAGCGCGCTAATCGCGTCGGGTTGATCGATTCATCCATGCATGAAGCACTCAATGAGCCAAAAATTTGCATTGCCAACGTAGTATCGGCACGAATTTGCTTTGTTTGTGTTCGTATGGGTAGCTATTTTCAAAATGTTCGACACCCACATAATTTATCTTCAAGCAAGATTAGCGGAGTTCTACCTTGCTCTGTGCATTGATTTTGTCAATCAAGCGTTCGGCGCGGGTTTGCTCCATCGCTGTGCGCATACCGTCTTTTACCTCGGCAAAGTTTGGCGCCGAAAGCGCCTTAGACTCGGACACGTTGAGAAAATAGGACGCGTCACCCAAGCTGATGGGGCTGGGCGTATAGCCACCCGCCGCAAGCGCCAAGGTTGGCGCGCGTAACACTTCAGGAAATGAAAGTACTGTCACCCAGCCAAGATCTTTGGCTTCGCGCACACCTTGGGTGCCGCGCAATTCCTCCAACACTGCACTAAAAGGCTTGCCGGTTGCCAATGCCGCTTGCACGGTTTGCGCCGCTAATTGATCAGTTGTAATGATTTGCTGCACGTGCAGCTGTACCCCACCGGTAGCGGCGATTTGACTATCAAAATTTGCTTGAACTTCAGCATCGGTGAAGGCGGGGGTGCTGGACAAATGCTTAACATAGACACTCGCCGCCACTTTTAACTGATTCAAGGCGTACTCGGGCGTTGCGCTGTAAGGATCTTGTCGTGCAGCTTGTGCAATAGCGACGAACTCTGCGACTTTTTCAGCAGCGATTTTGAGTTGAGCAGGGTCGTTGAGATCAAACCCGCGATCCTTCGCGTAGCTCGAAATCAGCGCACGATCTATGGGCTCGCCGTTGACAGTCATAAAGATGTCTTTCGCCGGATACGTCAGCACAGTACTCGCAGCCGGCGCGGCCGAGGTCAATTCCGGCGAGTTTTGTATGCCGTTAGTACTTTCGGAACAGGCAAATCCCGCCGATATAATCACGATACAAAGCCCAAAACGAATTAAATTTGTTGCTTTCACGAACAATTTCCTTTTTCAATGTGCCAGTTTTTCGATACGTCTGAAGTGTCTAAACGCCTGCGTTTTCTTAGTCGAGCGTTTTACGACTTCATTCTGCCAACCAAGTTCAAGCGCCTAAGATGGCACTCGAGCTTGAATTCCCAGGGCGTGAATATCGGTGTGCATCAGACTACCCAGCGCCTGATACACCAATCGATGCCGCGCAATTGGGCTAAGCCCAATAAACGCGTTTGTTTCAATAACGACATTGAAATGCCCGAGACCAGTCGCTGCGCCTGCATGCCCTGCGTGGCGGGCGCTGTCATCAATCACTTCCAGCAACGTCGGCTCGAGTATGGCCAAGGCATGGCGAATTTGCTCAATGCGCGTCATGGCAATACCTTTTTAAACGGGTAAATATCCACTTTACGATACACCTTGGCTGCGACATAAGGATCAGCATCCGCCCAGGCGCGAGCGGCAGCTAAATTTTCGAACTCCGCGACGATCAAACTGCCGACAAAGCCTGCCATGCCAGGATCGGGATTATCAACCGCTGGTAAAGGGCCGGCCAAAACTAATCTGCCAGCATCCTGCAATAAATGTAACCGCGCCAAGTGCGCGCTGCGCGCTCCCGCGCGTGCATCCAAACTATCGGGCAAATCACGCCCAAGCAGCACATAAAGCATCGTTAAATTCCAAACTGCCAACATTAGCGGTTACGAATCGTACTGTGTCGATGGGTATTCGGCGCTACCGCACGCTAAACTGCGCACAATTTTCCGACGAGTACTTTAATGCATTCAGAAATGCGCGTTTTGGCACTCGTGGTGGTTGCGATTTTTATCACACCAAGTCACGCCGGCGGCGAACGGACGCGAGCGGAGCCTGTAAAAACAACGCAAAATGCCGGGCAAAGTCAAGTACCGTCCGCCGTGGTCAGCGCGAGCAAACTACCGGAAGCCGCGCCAATCAATACGTTGCCACCAAAGCAAGCTACAACAACGACCGCGCTCAACGCCGCGCCAAAATCAGCGATGACCGACCTGCCGACGTCAAATCGGCTTGCGATAAGTATCTTTGCGGGCGTATTTACATTAATCGTTGCGCTTTGGATTGGTGCACGACGGGATTAGCTTGACGCCGCCCTGGCGTCAGAAACGACAAGTAGAAGAGTAATCCCATGACTGCACCACACCATCATGAGATTGATGGTGTGGTGCGTTGCCCTTAGTTCGGCTTGCCGCTCGCTGCAGTACTAGCTGGCGCTGGAGCATCTTCAACTTTGTCAGTTACGCGCCACAGGCTGCCATCTGGATTCATAAACATTTTGCGCATTTGCTCAAGATTAAATGGCTTGGATCCTAAACGCCCGAGCACGGCAATTTGGCCGCCGGTTTCATCGACTGCGCGATCTCGTTCAAGCGCGCGGGAAAGCGCAATGGCAGGTTTGGCGGTTTGATACGTTGCAATGAGTTCTGGCTTTGGCTGCGGGCTAAAGCCATAGAACTTGGGCTGACTGCGCGGGCTGGTCAACTGGATTACTTTGAGGCCGTTTTTGCCATCCGCAACGTAAGCAAATAAGCTGGCGTTAGTGGTGGCAACTGTGACATCGCGTGCGTCGTTCAACGTGCCTTTTGCGGTGAACATTTGATAGACGCTCGGGGCTTCGGGGTTAGTGACATTGATAATGGCTAAGCCTTCGGAGCCCGCCGCAACATAGGCATAGGTGCGGGCGACATGTAGCTTGTGTGCGTCTTTTAACGGAATACCTGCTGCTGTCACAACCGGTTTAGCAAAGTCAGTGATATCAACGACTTGCAAGCCTTTAGCGGTAGTTACGAACAAGTAGCGGAATTGCACTTGGGCGGCGCGCGGGTCGGGCAGGGCAATTGTGGTCACGTATTTTGGCGTCAGCGGCATACGCATATCCAACACCACCACACCTTTCGGTGTGCTGATGTAGAAATAGTAGCCCGCATTGGTTAGGTGGCGTGCGCCATTCAGTACACCGTTTTCGTTCCACGTCAGCGCGCGTGTCAGGAAGTTATTGCGTGCCTCACCATCAAGGAAGGTGTCGATATCGGTAAGGATCAAACCTTCTTCAGCATCTGTGATGTATGCATAGCCATAAATCGGCGAGAACGGCTGCTCCAGATTTTCCTTGCGCATTAAATCGCCCTGATTTTGCGCCGGGCGAATCGGTTGTGTGGTCAACAAGCTCACACAGGTGGCGTTTTTGCTCTTGATACGGCTGTCATCACCTAATGGACTGAACAAGGATGTCTGGAAGCGCTGTGAATAGCCTTTATTCGCGATATTGGCGGCGTCATAGACACGCATGCCGTTTTTGCCTTCCGCGACATAGACAAACTCACCGCGAAGTTGCAGGCAGTTCGCTACGCCGGAGGAGTGTTGATAAGCCTCGGGCAGTTTTAAGTCGCGATCTTGATGCTGCTTAAAGAAATCTGGATAGGCAAATTCCTGCAGATAGCTGCCAACGACGGCCTGTGGTTCTTCCCATTCGGTGACGCGCACGGCGCTAATTTCACCTTCGCCACCAATCCAAGCGTTGAAACCCATGAAGTCGAAGAACTTGGTGCCGTGGCTCAGCAGCTGGGTCATGATCGCGTTATTGTCGTTGGCTTGACTCAAATGGCAATCGCCGCAGGTTTTGGTTTCGGTCTTGCGTTCGGTGTGCGGATAGTGCACGCCAAACGCTTGGCTGGAATAGCCGGACGCGGCAATCGGCGGTTGCTGGATATAGATTTTTTCACGGTTCGAGTTGGTGGACGACAAAATTAGCGCCGAGGTGGAACGCAGCGGTGTAATCACGCCACCTTTGGTTTCCCCGTGCACACCAAGTTGGAACGCATCATCACGTGCAACCTGCGGGTTATAGGTTGCAAAGTTACGGGTACTGCCGCCTTCATAGTGGTGGCGCTCGGTTTTCGCATTTGCCTGAATCGGCAAATGGCAGCCGCCGCAGGTCGTCGTCCAGCTCAAATGGCAGGTGTAACACTGCATTTTTTCTTCGCCATGCGCGTAGTCGCTGCGCGCAATATTAGCGCCATAAGCTTGAGTTGCGGTGTTTTTGCTCATCGTATGTGCGCGATCGGCTTTGGCGTTGTATTGGGTAGAAACCGGGTTGGAGTTTTCCTTAAGCAAACTCATTTCCCATTCCAGCCCAGGTGTAATTAGGCTGCGCTGGATTAGATTTCCGCCTATCCATTCGAAGCGCTTTTTGCCGTCCGGATTACGCAAATTGGCCAAATTTCGGCCTTGTTCACTGGCCGCAACATTGCTGGTGATCAGCGTTGGCAATTTGTCCGGCGTACCGTGGCAGTCCTTGCACGAAATTTCAATCGGCGCTGCGACTTCGCCGACGATGTGGCCCGTGCCGTGCATGTCTTGGCTAAAGTGGCAGTCAACACAATGCATGCCCTTGTCGACGTGAATCGAGGACATATGCACGGTTTTTTCCCATTTTTTCGGGTCTTTATCGTCAATCGTATTGCCGTTCGCATCTAACAGCGTGCCTTCACGATCACGTTTAAACACGGCACGGAAATTCCAGCCGTGGCCGTGGTAGTCAGCAAATTGCGTGTCGTTGAGCTTGGGATTCAATTCCGAAACTTTTTTCAAAAATTCGGTGTCACGCCACAAGCCACGAATCGCCGCTTCTTCCGGATTGCGCTCCAGCGTTTGGCGCAGCTCTTCATCGTCAGGATAGTGCTGCTTTTTCGGCCACATCGCTGGCGCGTCGGATTCGTAGTCCCACATCGTGTAACCGAGGAATGTGTTCATGAACATATTCGGCTGGTGCATGTGGCAAACCATGCAATTACTGGTGGGAATCGAGCGGGTAAACGCATGCTTCAGCGGGTGGCCCGATTGATCTTTCGGGATCGTCGGGTCATTGGTTTGGCTCAAACCGGTATGGCCGGCATTTGCGTACGGGCCAGAATGGCGCGGGTCGCGATCATTGGCATAGACAACGTGACACGATGCGCAACCGGATTGGCGATAGTCACCGGGTTGATCGTTGGTGCCCATGAACCACATATTTGGGTCATTCAGACGCGTTTTGTGGATATTGATAACTGGTACCGCGATGCGGGCACCGGTTCCCGGGCCCCGATTAGATTGCTTGACGTCAGGTCGGCCGGGTTCTTCTAAGCGCTGAATTGAACCGGTCGAGTTGGGTAACCCGGTTTCAGGAAACGTTGAGTTAATGTTGCGGCCACCGCGATCAAAGACACGGAAAATATCCGCAGGTGGCACAGTTTCCCAAGCGGGCAGGGGATACAAAACGGATAAGATGCCGCGCTTTTTCATCTCTTCAGTCACTGGCACTGGCGCCTTAATCGTGGCCGCTGCGCCTTCGCGTGTGTAGGACTCGCCCAGGATGTAGCGTTTGTAAGGCAAAATGCCATTGTTGTAGCTGGCACCACCCCACAACATCGCGCCGGTCGCCATTAGCGATGTTTTTGCCGCCGTGATCACCTGCTTGTGGCATGCGCCACAGGCTTCATCGACGATGCGCAAGTCTGATGGATTGACAAAGCGTGTGAATTCTGGCGCTTCGCGATTCAATAGCGCGTACCCACGCACTGGATTGGCACTGCCGGTGTGGCCCCAAGTTTCCGGGTAACGTGGCAAAACGTGCGCGCTGTCCATTGCTGCCTGATAGTCAGGCGCGTAGCTTTTGCCATGATGTTCGCCGCCGTGTTCGCCTGCTGCGCTGGCATGGCCGGCATCTTTGCTCTCATGGCCTTCGGTTTCATGCGCGCCATTTTCATGACCAGCCTCGTGCTCGGGCGCATGCTCAGCACCGTGTCCAGCATCGTTACCGGCGTACATTTTGCCGCCAGGGCTGCGCACTTTGGCATCACCGCCATGGCAGTCCACGCAGCCTAAAACGACGGCTTTACTGGCGTGCATGGTTTGCTGATCGTGCGCCAAAAAGCTTTTTTGATCGGCGTTTGATTCGGACGCTAATTTGCTATCCGTGTGGCAACTAACGCAGCCCGCACTTTTCGCGTTTGCCTGTTCCCAAGTCTGCGTCGCGGGGGCGTCGGGTGCGCGCACATAGTTGCGCTGCACCGGTATTTCACCTTCGCTGGCGATGACTGGAAAACTTATCAGCGCGCTAGCGAGTAAGGAAAGAGTCCAAATAGATTTGAGCTTCATGATGCGCATCCTCAATAACTCAAGATCAAATTGCCGAGCACCGTGTAGTAGGTGTCGTCATTGCCATATAAATTCTCCAAGCCACGCCCTGGTATGAGCGCGGCACCGGAAAGACGCCAGACAATATTCTGGTGAAATTTTGGCCGCCAAATCCATGCGATCGAAGCATCGGTGCCGATGGAACGATTAATTGGTGATTGGTTTCGTAAGGTTTCTAACGTTGCCGTGTTGTCAAACCAGAGCTGATTGATGTTGACCGTGACGCGCGATTCTGGCGTCAAATCAAAGTCAGCACTGAGGCCCAACAGGCGGATGCCGGGGTTGTCAAAGTTTGATTGGCCCAATTCTTTGCTGGTGCGCAGGCTTGCTAAAACGCCGTTGCGCCCGGCCAAGCCTACACCGCCGCCGCCGATGAGTGGGATGTTTTGGCGAATCCAATAGCTGGTATCGGCACCGGCAAAAATCGGGTTCTCAAAAATCGCGTCATAACCTTGCGAGGTGCTATCAAAAGGGTTTTTGTCGCCGCTGGCATACAATGCCGAGCCGCGCACACGAATCCAATCGTAGTCTTTGGACAATTCAGCGGCGAAAAAACCGGCGCGAATTTCACTACGTTTGCCGGTGAAGGCATTGTCGTTTCTACCAAATGCGCCATAGGCGCTCGCACTCAAATTGAATGCGCCTAAATGGCCGTCACCGTTGTAGCCCAAATAATAGACGTCATATTTGCGTGGCTTTTCGGTGCCTAAACTGGCCGGACGCGCAAGAAAACCGTTGGCATCAAAAAACAGCTCGTCATCACGATTGCGGTTGTATGCGAATACCGCTTGACTGGTAAAACCGACCACGCCAATGTCTTGAAAATAATAGTTCGCCAACAGCACATCGTCATGGCGAAAACCTTCTGCCACATCGATAAGGCCGGAGTTAGTGTCTTTCTCCAAACGTCGGAAATAGGCCAAGTTGTACTGCTTGCGGTTGTTATCTCTGTTACCGAACAGGCGCGCACCAAACTGTAGGTCTTGGAATAAAAAACCTCGGAAATCGGCACTAAAGGGCTGAATGCCAAAGCGGACGGCATCAAAATCATAGCGCGACGAAAGGTCACGTAAGTGCTTGTCAACAAATGCTTCCTGCAGTGCAATAAAGCCGTCATCACGGGTGTTGCCTTTGCGTGGGTCGATTTGCAGGCCGCGCACATCGTCAATATCGACGCGGTTATATTGCCCAGCTAAAGTCACACGGTATTCCCACTCGGGTGGTTTAAAGACCGTGTTGCCCTTGTAATAGACGATGCCAGCTAAAAATGTCTGCGCGAAAATGGTTTGATCTGGACTGGCAAAAATATCGTTAGCGCCAGGATTTTCCGTTGCTTGCGGGCCTACCGGTGTGGGGAGCGAGCGCGGCTCTAAAATGGTGTCGGATACACCGACCAGCTGTAAAAACCAGTCTTCGCCCGCTTCTAAAGGCTTATCGC
>JAYVAQ010000264.1:0-21288 GCA_043750875.1 Rhodanobacteraceae bacterium | reverse complement strand
TCAGTTATGTGGGAACAAGTTTTAGGTGTTCGAACCGTATTGCGCCAGGAAGAAATGAGGGTGCTAGTACAAAACCGTCGAGCAAAACGAATTACTCAGGTGTTTCGCGGTGGCTGGAACGCCGATTTGGCCGACCCGCTAGATTTCTTAGACATCTTCGCAGCCGACTCTACGCTCAACACCACCGGCTTTCACAGCGCCAAATTCACAGCACTTTTAGAAACACTTCGACGAACGAGCGAGCCCGATGCTGCGAAGCGTTTGGTGCTGGCTGCCGAGGCCGAACTGATGGCAGCCCAACCTATTATTCCGCTGTTTTTTTATACTTCAAAGCATCTAGTTTCAGATGACCTTGCGGGCTACGTAGAAAACCCGCTTGATCATCATCCGTCGCGTTTTTTGCACTGGCGGAAACCTTGAAGACAACGCAACTTTGAGCACCGTCGCGCTCGTGCTGAAAAAACTTTTCGGTGCCATCTTTGTTTTGGTTGCACTAGTAGCCATTTGTTTGGCCCTGCTACGGGCTGTGCCAGGCGGGCCTTTTGATAACGAGCGCATCGCTAGTGTCGAAGTGCAAGCGGCTATGGCCGCACGTTACGGCACGGATGCAAGCTATCTAAGCCAGCTGCACCGCTATCTATCAGGAATGCTGAAGGGCGATTTCGGCCCCTCTTTTCAGTACCTCGATTTTAGCGTGGCAGAGCTATTAGCTGCGGCGCTGCCGATTACCTTGAGTTTAGGCGCACTCAGCCTTGCGCTTGCTTGGTTAAGTGCCTTGCCGCTGGCGCTGATCGCTGTTCGCTGTCCCAGTGGTCGAGTCGATATTGCGCTAAAAGCGTTAAGTACAGGCTTGCTCTCGACGCCGAAGTTCGTGACAGCGCCGCTCTTGGCGCTGCTATTTGCCTCCACCCTTCACTGGCTGCCGAGTGCAGGTTTAGGCGAACCGATCTGGAAGTATTTACTACTGCCAGCACTGGCACTTGCACTGACCCAGTTCGGCATGGCAGTGCGGGTTTTACGTGGCGCACTGCTGGATGCCGCAGATTCCGATGCCCTGAAAGCGGCGCGGGCACGCGGGTTTGGCAATCTGCGCCTACAGATAAGGCACTTACTACCTATTGCCTTACCGACTGCGCTGGCATTTTTGCTACCGAGTGCTGTCGCGGTTTTAACGGGTTCCGCAGTCGTCGAACAAGTTTATGCGTTGCCTGGCCTCGGCCGCGCTTTAGTCACTTCGGCGTTTAATCGCGACTACACGTTGCTGCTAGGCGTAGTCGTTTGTTGCGGCATCATTGTGTTGCTCATAGGTTGGTGCATAGAGATATTGTTACTTGCGCTTGATCCAAGGCGGCGCTAGTAACTTTTCACCAATAACCTCAATGCCCGTCGCAAAAATCGGAAGTGACAATCCAAATGCGCACCACCCGCACGTTACCGCTACTACTGCTCGGACTTACCTTGATCAGCTGCAAATCTATGCCCAAACCCGAACCCCATAAAAGCCCGCTCGCAAGTTGGCACGCATCCGAAAATTTTGAGCCGCGCAAGCCGCAGCTGATCATCATTCACCACACGAATATGACTTCTCTTGCTGAAGCGCTGCGGACGTTGCAAACAAGCAATCCGCTGGGCCGCGTCAGCGCGCACTACTTAATCGGACGCGACGGTGAGATCTTGCAACTTGTCGCCGATGACCAACGCGCTTGGCACGCTGGCCTGGCACGCTGGGCTGGGCGTAGTGATCTCAATTCTGCCTCCATTGGCATTGAGCTAGACAATGACGGCCATACGCCGTTTTCGAATGCGCAAATCGCGGCGCTGCTCAATTTATTGAAGGATTTGACCACGCGCTTGGGCATAGAACCGCGCCAAGTTTGGGGCCACAGTGATATCGCGCCCGCACGCAAAGATGATCCAAACAAGTTCTTCCCATGGGCGAAACTGGCCGAGGAAGGTTTTGGACTGTGGCCACAGAACGCCAAATCACTGGTGCCTGATCACTTTGATCCTTGGCTAGCTATGGCGTTAATTGGATATGACTTGAGCGATAGGCCTGCTGCGGTGGTGGCTTTTCATCGGCACTATTTCGGTCTTGAATCCAGCGAATTCCTTCCTGAGGATCTTCCCGTGTTGGCGGACTTGGTGCGCCAATTGCTTCCGTAATATCGCGCTCTGCGAAGACGTCAAGCCCGCGAAAAAGCGAACATGCCCAGCGTCGCAATCAGATCAGTCGCAAGCACTGACCTCAGTGCTGCCGACCAGGGCAACCAATATGTGAATTGTTGCTGCCTTCGTCATTAGGGCCCGCGCTATTTGTATTCGGGGTTTTGCACCGAATAAAAGCGCTTGCACCCGGGCTTTATCTGCGTGTTAGGCTCTTCATGCTTCGTTATTACGTCGTGATCCCGGAGGGATCAAAGCCTGTAGCCGGTGCGTCGTAGGCGCAACGCGCCACAGACCACCGGACACAGCAACCTCTTAAATTCGACCCCGGCAGGGGTCGTAGGTCGCAATGTGGACAGTGCGGTATCGAATCAAACAGAACCAGCCCTAAAACAGATTCGTGTAGTACATTGCCGGTCATTTTATGCGCCGCACCCTACACGAAGAAAACCATGTCACAACCCATCAAACTAGCTGATCTTCTGCGCGACTCGGCGTACAAATTGACGCAATTCAAATCTACTCAGATTGCCGCATTGGAGCAACGCATCACCAGGAAGGCTACTGGAAAAACAGTCGCGCCCTACGTTACCTGCTTAGTGCGCGGCAAGCCGATCAAGCTAACACCAGAGGAGGCCGTGCGGCAGTTGTACGTGATGGTGCTCAGGGATGACTTACATTATCCCGTTGACCGAATGGAATTGGAGTACGGCGTAACCTTTGGACGTGAGAAAAAGCGCGTGGACATCTGTATTTTTGATGCCCAGCGCAGCACTGTTCCCTACATCATGGTGGAGTTGAAAAAGCCGAAACTTAAAGATGGCAAGGAACAACTGAAATCCTATTGCAATGCCTCTGGTGCGCCGATGGGCGTGTGGAGCAACGGCGACAGTATTTCGTTCTATCACCGCAAAGACCCCAACTACTTTGAAGATATTCCAGCGATTCCTTCCGCGCATGAAAAGCTCTCAGATATTTTAAAAGCGCGCTGGACAATTGCTGATTTGATCAAAATGGACAAGTTGGTTAATCAGAAAAAGTCGTTGAAAGATTTAATTCTGGAATTGAAACCGATGAACAAGCAGCACATAGTTATATCAACGAGCAAATTGAAAAAGTGGCCGTCTGCGCGAATGCATAGAAATGCGGCGCTTTTTTTCGCGGGTTTATGCCGTTTCCATTTGCCCGCTGCGCGCTTCCAAAGTCGTTAACTCAGCAAACATAGGGCTGAAAGCCCATTCCATCACAGCCTGGGGCAACGCCCCCCAGGAATAGAAACCCGTCAATATTTAAAGGCTGAAAGCCCGCTCTGTTGATCCGCTTTCGAGTTACGGGCCTGATGGATCGGGCTTTCAGCCCTTTATCAGACATTGCATAAATGTACCTGGGGCGATGCCCCAGGCTGTGATAGTTCGCGCCGTTGGCGCTTGAAGAATTTTCGCGTTGTCTAAGTTAATAGCATTTTTGCGACCCTTTCCGGGGTCAAATGCATTAAAAAAACGCTTATCCAATGACCACAACCACAGCACCTACCCCTCCAACATCGCCATGAGTCTGGATAACGCGTCGTCAATCACAACCTCTGGCACACGTTCAATTTTTCGAGCGCCACGCGCTGCCAAATCTAACATCCTGACCTTATTAACCAGCGCAACGCCTTGGGTTTTGCAGCCGGTTCCGCTCAGTGTGATTGCAAATCCTGCGTAGCGCGCAAAATCACCGCCTTGAGTAATCGGCGCAACCAGAACATCCCCGAGTGCATTAAATGCGCGCGCCGTCAACACCAAAGCTGGACGTGCCGCGCCACGCATCTCGTGACCAATAACTGGTTCAAAATTGACCAACACAATATCGCCACGGTCAAATATCGCCATTACCAGACCTCACCACCCACCGGACGGGCGCATTCCCATAACGCAAGGTCAGCAGGCGGTGCTGCGGACAAATCACAAGCAGCGAGCATGTCGCTAAGGCTCAATTGATGTTTTGGCGTCAAAGTTAAGCGACCGTCACTGGTGGCTTCTAAGGCCAGCGCGTGCCCAGCACGCAAGCCAAGTGATTTGAGTAAAGCAGCAGGAAACGCAATTCCGGTGCTGTTACCAAATTTTCGCAAAGTGATTTCCATACGCAACTCCACTCATCTTTACGGCTAAATTACTTGAGTGAGTCTCGTTCGTCAAACAATGTATTACGCGTTGCCGCACTTTGACGGAACTTATCGGCTGCGTTTATGCGGTACTAGCCGCTACAATCATCCACGTTTCGATTGAAGTATTGAATTATGGCCTGGCGCACATTTGCAGTCTTTCTATTAGCGCTTAACTTAGCTGCTTTTACATTTGCTTGGCTCAATCCCAAGGCAGCCCCGCCGGCACCCAGTGCCACCGAAGCCAGCGTCACGACGCTGGTGCTTTTAAGTGAGCGTGACGCCGAACAGATGCGCACAGCGTCTCAGGCGGCGGGCATGACGCCTAATCCGGTGCAGGCAGAACCGGATGCGCGCGAAAACACGACGTCAATTCCACCGACTAGCGACATCGCTAGCAACAGCCCAACGATCAATGATGCGCAATATTGTGAGCGTATCGGCCCGCTGCGCGAAGCCGATGCGGCCGCATCTTTACGTGCCCGATTAGGCACTCTTAGTGCAGCGGCGGAAGTCAAAGAGGTGGAAGAAATGCAAATTCGAGGCTACTGGGTGTATTTGCCGCAATCAACGGACCGCGATGCCGCGCTGTCCTTAGCGCGCCAGCTTGCCGCAGGTGGGATTCGCGACTATTACGTCGTGACGGCAGGCGCAAACGAAAACACGATCTCGCTGGGCATGTTTTCAGACCGTATCAATGCCGATAAGCGCGTGCAGCAAATTGCCGCGTTGGGCTTTAATCCCAAACGCATTGAGCGCGGAGATTTAGAAAAACGCTATTGGGTGGAATATCGCGCCGCTACCGACAGTAAGCGCGCAGTTGGCGCTCTGCGCGGCGTCGCTGCGCTGAAGCGCGAGACGATTTTTTGCAACACGCTTTAACGCTATATTTGCTAATAGCTGGTCATCGCATTCCAACACGCGATGCTTGAAGTTATCCATTCACCACGACTGGAAGATTTAGCCGATCAATTGGCCGAGCAATTGCGCGCTCAGCGGCGGCGTCAGCGGGAAAACATCCTGCAACCGATTGCGGTCGTCGTTGGGCATTTGGGCATCGCCCGTTGGCTAGAACAACGCATTGCCGCGCGCTTTGGCATTTTTGCCAATGTGCGTTTTTTACTGCCTGGCGAGTGGCTGAATGCGGAAATGGCGCGTTTCGGTGTGCAAGAAGAGCAGGAGGCGGCGCGCTTTTCAATTGGCGCAATGACTTGGACGCTTTATGCGCTGTTAGATGCGCCCGAACGCTTTGGTTTAGCCGATGCGAGGCTATTAGAGCGCGAGCGTTTTCAGTTGGCGGCGCGCTTGGCGCGCCTATTTGGCGAATATTTGATCTATAGACGTGAGTGGCTGCTGGATTTTGAGCAGCTGAATTTTGAGCAACAGGCTGCACGCCCATTACGGGCCGATACCGCCGTTGAAGCAAAAGCGTGGCAGGCGCGCCTTTGGTGCGCAATGAGCGCCCGACTCAAAGGCCAGCATCGTGCGACTAAATTTCATGCACTACTCAATGCAATCCAGAACCGGACCAAATCAGGCGCAACTATTGATGCACCGATTTATTTTTTCGGGCTCAATCACTTGCCGCCAGATGTTTTGACACTTTTGGAACGATTAAGTGAAAGCGTGTCGGTGCAGATTTATTTTCCGAATCCCTGCGTTGAATATTGGGCGGACGTGGTGCGCGAACGTTTTCTGGTGCAACGACGTTTAGGCGGGGATTTACTCAGTGCTGGCACCGATGACCCAGGTGGCTTCGATCATTTTGATGTCGGGCATCCTCTACTGGCATCGCTTGGTGGCCATGGTCAGGCATATTTTGCTGAGTTAAGCCATGCAACCGAACAATTCACCGAAGTCGCTTCAACGCAAGCGCCGCCGGAGAAGCCTACATTGTTGGCCGCGCTGCAATACGGTATTAGTCATTTGCAGCCAGATTTTGCACCCACCACGTTGCGCTTTGATCACAGTATTCAGCTGGTTAGTGCGATCGGCATTGTCGATGAGCTGACTCAAGTAAAAGCAATTTTGTTTGATGCGCTGATCACTGATCCAGGCCTGCGGTTGGAAGAAATTGCGATCATGACGCCGAACATAAGCCGTTACGCGCCGCTGTTACCGGCAGTTTTTGGGTTGGAGTTGTGTGCCTCGCCGCCCTTTGCAATCAAACAAGACCCAATGGCATTACCGTCAGGCCCGCGCGCGCAAAGCGCGTTGCGCTATTCAGTGCTAGATTTGACCCCGGCCATTATTAGCCCGCTCTTGACCCAGCTTTTAGAAGCCCCAGAGCTGCGCTGGGAACCCGCGCAGTTATTGGCACTTTTGACACTTGATGAGGTTGCACAGCATTTCGCGCTGGATGCCAATGATTTGAAGCAGGCGCCGCGTTTGTTGCAGCGTGCCCATATTGCCTTCGGCTTTAACGATGCACATCGGCGCCGGCTTATCGCTGCACCAGTAGCGCCTAATTCGACTGACGTTGAATCCGGCAACTCCTTGCACACCTGGGAAGCGGGGTTAGAGCGCCTGATTTTTGGCTATCTGCACGGAAATCAAAGCGAGTTGCACGAACTGGAGTCGCTCGAACGCCTTTGGCCCGCGCCCGATATCGATGTGCGCCACACACGAGTTTTGACCGCACTGTTGCAGGTGATTCGGGCCTTACGTATTTTTAATTTCGGCGCGCAACACAGGCGCACATTGCCGGAATGGACGCGTTGGCTGGAGCGTCAATTCGTTGCGTTTACCGGTGCAACAGCGCCCGATTCGGTGCGCGCGCTATTTACCCAGCTAGAACTAGATGCCCGGCACGCCGAGCTGGTTGATGAGCTGTCATTTGTTGCGTTGCGCGAAGCTTGTAATACTCGAGCAGCCCAAATTAACCGGCGCAGCACCCCGGCACTGGGTGCAATTTGTGTTTGTGGCCTAGTGCCAATGCGCGCACTGCCGTTCAAAGTCATCTGTATTTTGGGCTTGAACGAGGCGGAATTTCCCAAGCCTGAAACCCCGGATTCTTTGAACTTGATGCGTGCGATTGGCGCGCGCCGGCCGGGGGATCGCAGCCGCGTGCAAGAGGATCGCTATTTGTTCTTGGAAGCGATTATGGCGGCGCGCAGCACGCTTGTGTTGAGCTATCAGGGGATAACCGGTGATGGCAAAACCCGCTCGCCGTGCGGCGTTTTGGCTGAGCTTTTGGCGCAACTGCAGCGCCAATTTAGCGCGCGCCAAGGCAACAAGTATGGCGCTGGCGCGCCCTGGATCTACGCAAAAACGCCAACAGCGGTGCCAAATGCGGACCAAATGCGGCAAAACGTGGAGCTATTGGTCAAGCCGTGCGGGATCGTAGCTGCATCAATATCTCCGGCAATTTCCCCAACAAGCACAGCCATGGCGCAAAGCAAGCTAGAGCCACCGCCACCGCGCGTGCTCAAGACCGACGAGCTGTTGCGATTTTGGCAGCAGCCGCTGCGCAGCTATGTGCAGCAGCGTTTGCGCGTTGCACATAAGCACAGTGACAGCGATCCATTCGCAGATGCGCGCAGCTCAGAGCCACTTAGCTTGACGACGTTGCCGATCGAACGAATTGAAGCGAGGCTGTTGGCGCACGCTCTCGCAGCGGCGAGTTTTCCAACTGAAGCACCCGCGTGGTTAGGGCGCAGCGGCTTGCTGCCTAGCGGCGCTTTAGGCGTGCAGAGCTATGCCAGTATCGAAGACGCTTGCCGGGTGGCGTGGCTTGCCATTAAAGGCAAATTTCCCGATTTTATCGGGGCGGAAAAAAAGCCAGTGCGCGTGGACTTAAACTTTGGTGCAACCCGGTTAGTGGGCCATATTCCCGAGGTGTATCTAAAGCAGCGTGCGGTCGTTTGCGTCAGCAGCAAAGCCATGCACGGTGCGCAACGGTTGCAGCTTTTGCTTAGGGTTTTACTATTGCGTGCAGGCGAGCTGGAATCTGACGTCGGCGCGCCACCTTGGCGTGCGCTGCATCTGGGGCCAAAGGCGGCTGAGCTGACAATTTACGCCAGCCCTGGCGAGGCGCGCGAGTACTTGGCGAACTTAATTGCGTTGCGTAGCGCATATTTGCTGCCCACTGCCGATTCTGGAGTGCATTGCGCAACGCCACCTTGGTTCTGGCCGAAGCTGAGCTACACCGCATTCAGCGCAAATGGCGACCCGCACGAAGCGGTTTCAAAGCTTATTGAAGCCGGGAACGATTATGAACTAGCGAACTCTGGACTCAAGTTTTGGCTGCCAAATGCGGCGTTTTTTGAAGCGGGCAGCGTTGAATTCGCGCAGTTTTTAGCGCTTGCCCAAACCCTATTCGCGCCATTTGCGCCGTCAACAGAGGCCGTTAAATCCTCGACTTTTAATTCTTTGAACGCTCAGCCAGTGGCGCCGCCGTTGCGTAATTTTATGGTGACTGAAAAGGCTACGGCCGAGACTAACGCGCCAAGCGTGACTATCGAGGCGCTAGGCCATGAAGCTGAGCCGCTGCGCATCGAAACTGCGCAGCAAGGCAGCGCCAATACGCTGGATCTGAAGCATTTTGGTCACGATGACGCCGCGGATTTTGAAGATGAGTAGTGAGCGTAATTCTCAATCCACGCTAGATTGGCGCACGCTTGATTTAAGCGGAAAAACTGCAATTGAGGCCAGCGCGGGCACTGGTAAGACTTACACCTTGGTGCTGCTGGTGATGCGGCTTTTGTTAGAACGCGAACTGGCGCCGGGCGCGATTTTGCTGGCGACGTTTACGGAAGCTGCGACGTTGGAGCTACGTGCACGCGTATCGGAACGGCTAAAGCTGGCGTATTTTGCTGCGCTTAGCCCGAGCGATCCGAAACGTAAGGCAGCAGCACCAAGCCCAATGGCAAGTGACGATCCGTTGGCGCATTACTTAAATGCGCGTTGGCAAAATGATAGCCCGCGATCGAAAAGCAACGTGCGCCAGCGTGACGAGAAAATTCTCGAACGCGCGTTGCTACAGATGGACGATATGCCAATCCGTACTCTGCACGGTTTGTGTCTACAGTTGTCAAGCAGTTTTGAGCTGGTTCCGGGCAATTTAGATGCGGCCATTGAAGACGGTGACGCGTTGACCGAAGCAGCACTTGATGATGCGTTTCGGCGCCGCTTTGCCGATGTCAAAGTGCTACCCGAGGCACAGCTCGATGCGCTGGATGAGAGGTTTCTGAGCGCGCTTAGCGCTGGTGTCAAGCGCGTGCTGAAATGCGGACGCATCACCCTGCGCCCGGCGGTTAGTGTAGACGCAGCGCGCTATCGTAAAGCCCGAATGGCGCTGTTTCGCTCACAGTTTCGCAAGGATTTGCGCGAAATTTTAGCGCAGCCGCCAGAGCAATGGCAGCTGCGAATTGATGCGCGACGCGCGATTGAAAATTTGCTGCGCACCCTCAATCAAGGTTCAGAGCGGCAATTGCCCAAGTCCAGTTTGGCGGTATTTTTGCAGCCGCAATTGGCACAGAAAAAAAGTGCCGGTCGATCTATTTTGGCAAGCCCGGCAATGGCACAACTCTGCCATTTTGCCCAGCTGCACAATATTGCACTGCGCAGCGAATTCGCGACACTTTTGAACACACTTGTCGACGAAGTGCGTTTGCGCCGCAGCACCGCATTGGCTGCGCGCGGCGGCGTTAGCTTTGATTCCATGATCGAAGTACTCGCCGAGCGGCTGGCGCCGTTACACCTGGCCGAATCGGGCGAATTTTCTGGACGCGCGGCGTTTCGATTAGCCAACGTTATCCACCAGCGCTATCCAGTGGCTTTAATTGACGAGTTCCAAGATACCGATTCCCAGCAATGGGCGATTTTGCAGGCGATCTATGGCACGCGTGGCGGCCTGATTTTGGTGGGGGACCCTAAGCAATCGATCTATCGCTTTCGCGGCTCGGATGTGCATACCTTTGTGCGCGCAACAAAAGCCTGTGAACGCTATTTTTTGCAGCACAATTATCGCGCTAGCGCGCCGCTGGTTGCGGCGTTGAATGGGTTTTATCGCACTGTCGCTCGGCCTTTTCAGAGCGTTGACATTAGCTACTACACCGCGCAAGTTGGCCGTGTGGATAACGTCGGGTCAAACGCTGGCGCATTTGCGAACAGTTGGGTTAATGATAAGCCGCTGTGTTTCATCGAAGTCACCGACGCACAGTTGCGCTATTCAGCGGCCGACGCTTGTTTACGCACCGCCTGTGTTGATATCAAAAATTTAGCAGCTGCTCATGCGGCCGGGCCAAGCGTCGCGTTGTTGTTGACAAGCAATAAGCAGGTACGCATGGCGCAAGAGTATTTGCGCGAACTGGGCGTTGCTGTGTCGGCAAGCGCCAGTTTGGGGGTGTATCAATCCGAGGCTGCGCAGGTGTTGCAGTGCGTACTGTACGCACTGGCAGTGCCAAGCGACTTAACACGGGCGCGCGCAGCGCGGATTGCGTTGCGACTGGAAACGATCGAGCAGGTCAGTACATTGGACGAGCCCGCGCTTTTCCGTTGGATCGAGCATTACCTTGCGCAAATGCTAGCGCGCGGCATTGGCTACGTGTGCTTGAGCCTGGCTATTGATCGGAAGTGCAACGCCGCGAATAGAATCGATGACGAATTTGCCGACGCCCAATTTACTCGGGATGCCAATCATTTAGCCGAATTGCTGGCCTTGGACGAGCAAGCGCTGCTTGAGTCCCAGCCCAGTACGCGACTAAACGGTGCCGACTATGCGCAGGCGATGTGGCATAACTTACGCCGGCACATCGAACAGCCGAATCACAACACCGAGAGCGCCGAGCGCCGCCGAATTGCCGCTGGCGTAAGGGTGCAGGTGATGACCGTGCATAAAGCTAAGGGCCTGGAATTCGATGTTGTTTATTTGCCCACACTTGGCTTTGCCAAAGCGTCTGACAGCAATCTTGCCATTATTCCCGGCGTGCACGGGCTTGAGGCTGATGCGGGTTCAACCGATTTCGAGAACGCAATCCAAGTTGAGGCAGATGAAGTATTGGCCGAGCTATTGCGTCTGCAATACGTTGCGCTAACACGCGCCAAGCAAGCGGTGAATGTGTATTTCGCCGATGTTGCAGTTAAAGATAGGTCGGCGTTAGGCTGGCATCTAGCACAAATTACCGCGAACAGGCGCGTTGAGCAAACACAAGAAAGCTCCGCTGAGCTGGCCTGGGAAGATCAAATCAATGCCGCGCCCGCCCGCGTTGAAGTGGCACTCAAGCCCTGGCGCACTGGTTTAGCGCTGCTACTCGAGCAACAAAACGTTGGCTATTTAATGCGTGAAGTACCTGATTTTGCGCCACTGACGGTCACGGAAATTACTCGCGCCACAGGCGATTTCGCGGTATCGCAACGCAAGCCATTGCCGGCGTTACGACCACCGCAGCGACGCATTAGCTTTTCTAGCATGACCCAAAACGAGCTCAATTCAGACGCAGTAAGCGTTGTTGAAAACGATTTTTCGCACGCAAATGCCGCACTCGATGCGGAAACTGTAAATGCGGAAATGCCAACACTGGAGGTTGTACGCGCATCCGACTATTCACACCCGGAAATACTCGCTTTAGAAAAATTCAGAGGCCCAAATTTTGGCTTGGCGCTACATACGCTTTTTGAAGACGCATTGTCAGCGCGACTAGCGTTAGGCACCGATCACGTGATTACGCGCCTGGGCGAGTTTGGCCTTGCCGCTGATACTGAAAGTGCGCACGCCATCTACACACTTGTGCGGCGCAATTGGAGCAGTGCGCTGGTCGCAGCGGATAATTTGCCGGCTTTGCAATTGAGTGATCTAAACGCCGCCAATTGCATCGCCGAATTAGGTTTCCAGCTACCGGTGCACGGCCTGGATTATCGCGCCGTGGCCGAACTCGGCCCGCAGTTTGGCTTGCCATTGTTGCTTCTGCCCGAGCAAGGTATGGGTCGAGTCAATGGCATGCTGATTGGTTTCATTGATTTGGTTTTCCAACGCGAAGGCAAATTCTATTTGTTGGACTACAAAAGCAACTGGCTGGGTGCAAATTTGCAAGACTACCGTGGCGCAGCACTCGACGCCGCGATGGCGCAGCACCACTATCATTTACAGCACTTGCTGTACGCGTTGGCGCTGCATCGCTACCTCAAGCAAAACCTAGCTGAGTATGATTTCGAAACGCATTTTGGCGGTGCACACTATCTGTTTGTGCGCGCTTTTGGATTGGCAGCGCCCGGTATTATTGATGCTGGTCATTTTCGATATTGCGCGCCAAAGGCGTTGATTGAGGCGCTGGATAGGCTGTTTTTGGGCTTGGATCAACAGAACTAATCGTTGTTTGCCGCACGGATTGGATTGCAGCAGGCAATAGCTTCAACGCAAATGCGCAAAACGTGCCTTGGCTGGCTAGAATTAATGGCGCGACGGCGCAACTTTCTTGGGTGCAGCAACCTGCGTTTACTCTGAAAGAGCGGCAAACCAGTGCGATTGAAACGGACGCGGGCACCTATGTCACGTCCGCAAATTAAGTTTTCGGTGCTGGGCAATTGGGCTTTGTTTTGCCCAATGGGCGCTTGAGCTGGCGAATTCCGCTGTTTGGCACATTGGTCGCGGCGAATGTAGAAGGTGCCTGGGTGCAGCGGCGCTCTTCGGCAAACACAACGCAACTCAGTTTTGTTTCACGCGCTGGTGCAGTTTTGAGTACAACCGCGACCGATTTTTTCGGCGCGTTAGATGGCCAAACTTTTAAAATGGTGGGCGATGGCGCTTGGGTACTCACGCACGACGAGCAGAGCAGCGGTGCGAAGCGATTTAAACTCAGTCAATCCGGGCAAATAACCGAGCAACTGATGATTGCGCGACTTAGTCCAGCTGTCACGCTCGGCCTATCCGGCGAGGTCGGTGAATATTTCATCCAGCAAGCGGGCGAGCTTTCGCGTTATGCCGCGAGCGGCGATGAGCTTTGGCGTATCAGTACCGCAGCCGGAGCCACAGCATTATTTGACGACGCCATTTTATTGAGCGGCGCAACGCTAGCAAAGGTTAATCGTGAGGGCGCAATAAGCTGGCAAATTTCACAGCCCCGGCCGGCCGTAGCCGCGGCATTGATTGCAACGCATACTGATCTAAATGAGCAAATATTGGTTTTTCGGGCAGAGTCTCAGCTATTTGTATTGCGGTTGAATCTCAGTGATGGCAGCCTGAGAAGTACGGAAACTCCGATCAGTATTCATGTGGGTTTTCCATCCGTCGTATACAACGCCAAAAAAGTTCGTAGTGGCGAACTCATGCTTGGCACGCTTGGCTCCTGTTTGGGCGTTATGCAGTTCGTAAGCGATAAACCCAGCAAGTTGAGCTGTGTTAAAGAAGTGCAGCTAGATCGCTCCGAGTATGAATTTAGCTTTTGGGTGAACGCGGCAAACCAATTCTTTATAGCCTTTACGGGCCGCGATCCCATGCGCGCCGGTCAAGTGATGATTGCGCGCGGAGGCGCGGATTTCCTTGATGGTTTTGAGTAGGTGCGCCGGCAAAAACTGGCAAAGCGTAAGGGGTGTAAGTCCCCCACAACAAAAGGAGTAGCGAACCATGTTTGTCCCCGAGTCATGCGAGCTGAACCGTGAGGTGCAGCGCGAAGCGTTGACAGGGGTGCCGATAGGCCAGCCATTGAGCCGCGAAAGAACCCTTAACCTGGACGTTGACGCATTTCGTTTTGCTTTGGCAAAACGAATCTAAAAATAAGTATTCGGCGGAAGACAGCATGCAGCGACGCGCTTTCACGAGTGTCGGTGTAGTCCAGCGTGGTCACAGACCCTGGCATGTCGGTAAACGCTTTGTACGGGAGCCGGGAGATCTCCCGCCTGGCCGGGTTGATGCAGGTCAACTGGTTCGCATTGGGAAGGCGAGGAGCCTGTTACAAAAACATCGCAAACCGCGTGAGCGCGCCGAAGAAGTTCGCCGTTTTTGATTCCCGACCAGCCCAAGCTGTGCACGGTATGAATTTCATGTGCCTCGAAATGGTTGGAAAAATCAACCGGGAAATTTTCGTCAAGAAGAATGCGCATGTGCATCCATGATTTCAAACGCAACATCAAGTACAGCGATGGTTTGCTCTTTTTTCACGGACGGAAATTGGCGTAAATACTCATCGATGGATTCGCCGCCTTCAAGATAATCAAAGAGTGACCTCACTGGAATTCGAGTACCGGCAAAAACCAATGACCCGCTCATGATCTCTGGGTCTTTAGCAGTAAAACCTTTAATTGACGTCATACGGCACCTTGTAAACTGTTCGCGCAACGCAAAAGGCCGCAACAATAAATTTCAGCCGACAATACGCGGCGAGCTAATGATAGCGCCCGAAGTTGCTAGTTGGGCTTGCATTGGTTTGGCCCGTCCTTGCATCAAATTCACTCGCCCGTGTAGCGTAATCCTAATCCTTCGTGAATTTCCTACCGGGTGCTCAATGGCGATGTCTAACGTAAAAAGCTCTGGCGACACGCGCACCTGTTCAAGCCGCTCAAAGAATCCTTTGAAATGGTTGACCACGCTGGTTTGTGTAATGGTGTTTTCCTTGTTTTCTTTTGCAAAGGCGGGCGAGCTCGTTTCGTTTAAAGCGATTGAGCGTTGCGATGCGGCGGGCAAGATAAAAGCAGAATATGCGCATGAGACGCTCCCCTTGTCCGATGTGCCACCCTGTTTGAGCGGAAATGAAATTCCCACAGCCGCGCTTGCCAGCGCAACTGAGCTTCGGGTTTATGCCTATGACTTAGGCAAGTGTGAATTCGGCGCACGATTTGATTTTTATCGAGACGATCTGATGCCCGCTAAAGGTGCGGTTGTGGCAGATAAAATTCGTAGGCAAGTTGAAGCATTGTTGCCTGCTAATGTTTGGATGGAAGAGGCTTCAATGTGCTTTGAGCCACATCACGCACTGGTTTGGTTTGACGAACGAAAGCAGCCGATCGCTAGCGCAAACATCCTTAGCTTGGGCCAAGTTGGGCAGCCCTTCGAAGCCGATGCACCCGTGAAAAGCATGTCGGTAGAGATGGACTTTGAGCGCTTGCAGCAAATTTTTGAGGGTATTGGCGTGCCAATAAATTTGGAACAGGCCTGTAGCAAAGCCCCAGCGACTGATTGGTCGGACTCGGTAAACGCATTGTGCAAGCTGGAATCGATTCGAAAAAATCTCAGTAAGTCTGAAGGGTCAACACGGCAAAACGACGAGTCGATGTATTTGAATCGCTGCGTGCAATTGCCAAATCGAATCCAGTTCTAGCTTGGCGTATTTTGGCCGAGTAAAAGCTGATCAACAGATCAGCTCTTGCAGAATGAACGAGCTCCTGCCACGCACTACTTTCGCCCAACCCGATTTCATGCGCTATACCTGAGCACCGCCAATTGCGCTTCCTCATCGTCACTCATTTCGAGCGCTACGCCTTCCTCCAAGAGCACGAAAAGCTGTGCGCACGCCGTGCGGCGATCGAAGCGTTCCAGCTCATGGAACTGGCAGTAGTCACGCACCGCCTGGTGCCAATGCGGCTCAATGTTCTGCAGTAAATCATCAAGTGTCAGATTGGCTTTCTTGCCGCGCAACACCAGATCTAGCAGCGCCTTGGTGAGAGCGAGTTTGGCAGCGCTTTCCAACGCGGGTTCAACACCGCTCATCCAATCCATCGAATGGCCGCCGCTCGCTGCGCGTGAAAGATGAAGTGCGGGCATTGCCATCCCTGCTGGCGCAGCACAAGGGGCCATCACCATGCCAGCCGAAACCATATGGCTAACCGGTGTAACGATCGGCAAACCTTCAATCCGGTCATTTTCAGCACGCAGCTTTACCAGCACGGCTTTGGTCTCGTCGGTGATTAGCCCGTAACGCATTGCCAGCGCCTCCCGTGCTGGCGAATTGGGCGCTTCATGTTGGTAGATGCGCTGCCCGGCCCAGGCGCGCCACGCGGGCAAGTTCTGTAGTTCAGCGAAGTGGAATGCGCGCTGGTCATCCGTACCCCATTGCACGGATGCTAATATCGCGGCTTGGCTGGCAAATCGGGCTATCAGCGTCACGGCATCACCGGGATAAACCACGCCGGTAGGTATAGGCTGTGGATCGGTGCCGTTCCACGTCGCTTTAAGAGTTACCGGCTGCGCACGTGCGCGCCGGAATTGCCGCATCACGCAGGCATCAATGGGCTCAGCCGGAACCGCGCGTTCCAAGCTGGCGTGCGTGGCTTCGGCCAGCGGCGCCAACGCGTCCACACCGGCGCTGCTGCCCACCGCCACCACGAAAATTCGCACACCCTGGCTGATCGCCTGCGCTTGTGCGCGCTTGAGCTCGTGTGCGTTCACCGCGCCATCGGTGACCAAAATGATGATCTTTTGATCCGATGCGCCACCGAGTTGCGCCAAACCCCGTAAAGCTTCCTGCAGTGCCGCGTCCATTTCCGTGCCGCCCAAGTTCGCATCGACCGTGGCTTGCAATTCACGCAAGGCATCTTTGATGCGGGCACTGGCTTGCAGCGGACGCCGAAACAGCGCGCTGGTGCTGCTACCAAAGCGGATCACCTGAATTCGATCGTGCTCCTGCAACGCCTCGGCCACCGCAGACAAGGCTGCACGCGATTGCACAATCGCATCGCCCTGCATCGAGCCTGAGCAATCGAGTAGCAGGCAAATATCGCGCGGTGCAACCGCGCCGGATTTATCCTGCGGCAGAGTAAAAGTCAGCATGCCAAGGCTGGCCTCGCCATCGCTAATCCAGTGTGCTCGCGACTGTGGGTTGCTGCCCAGATCAAAGTTCAGCACTAGATCTCGGTCGAGCATGGCTTTGCCGATGCGCAATACCAACTCGCTAGCTTCCTGCGCAAATTGCACGCCTTGCAGGGTGCAAAGTACAGGGCAGGCCGCCAACAAACCACGGACTCGGATCACCACCTCAAGCGGATGCTCGACTGCGAAATCGGTGCGCGGTTGGGTGATCTCATCCAACACGCTACGACCGTAGCGGGGCCGGTGCACCAGTGGCACGCAAAAACGCGCGGTGGCATCGGCCACATTGAGGGCAGCGGCAAAACGCAGCACGATTTCGCCCTGCTCGCCCGGCTTTAAATTACCCAGATTGACGCACAGCAGGCCCGGCTGCAGTTGTTCCAGCAACACGGCGGAATGCCCTTCGCCAATCGCTTGGTCGTAGTTTTGATTGGCTTGCCGTGCGGGTAAAACCTGTGCCGACAACGTTTCGCCCGCCAGTGTGGCGTCCATGCCCATGAAAACCGCATCGAGCGGCATTGGAAAAGAATAGACCAGCTCAATCGCAGAGCCGCCGTCGTTGCGAAATATATGACGTAATTCGTATTCGCAAAGCAGATCTGAGATCAGCGCCGTGAGGGTGGTATGCGCGAGCGGCGTGGCAGGTGCACGACGTGAATTAATTGCGTTCATTGTTACTCCTTGGGTGAATCTTTAAGGGTTTCAAGCGCTGCCAGCACGGTCTGAAACAGGCGGCGCACTTGGGTTTGCGTCAATCCGGAACGCTCGGGCGAAACCACCAATTCCACGCCATCAGTGACGGTGAGGTGCGAAAGCACCTCAATTGCCCCTGGGCGGCGCGGCGCTATCGGTGCTTCGTGTTTGGCCTGTAACAACCCAGCGATGGCCTCCAACGACAGCCCGGTTTCCTGCCACTGGCGAATGCGCAGCAAGTCCGCCAGATGCGTTGCCGTGTACCACGCGCCACGTCGTTCACCCTCTGGGCCTGCAATCAAGCCTTTTTGGATGTAATAGCGAATGGTCCGCCCCGGCGTGTCGGATTGGGCGCTGAGTTGTTCGAGGGTGAATTTAGTGACAGTCATAGTGTCACATATACTGTCTAATAAGGCCGGGCTTGTCAACCGTGCCCGCATCGGCATTGACTAACCGCCAGCAAACGCGCAATTTTCTAGTCAAATTGTGGAGGGCGTAGAGATGAATCGTCGAGTTTGCAAGCAGAGTTGGTTGCTAATCCTGGGGTTTTTTTGCGCCAACGCCTTCGCCGCCGTTATGCCCTTTCACGCGCCGCCGGTGGCTAGTGGCACGATCGCCGTGGACTTGCATGCGACTGCTGCGGTCAGTGCCAATACGCCTGTGGTCGCCAGCTTCGGTGTGCCGTTTCCGCGCGGCTCGATCACTAAAGCGGGGCTGGCGCAGATACGCGTGCTCGATGGCGGCGTTGAGATTCCCGCTTATGTCGAGTCGCTGACGCCGTGGCGGCATCGGAGTAACGCCAGTATTGACGGCCAATCGCTGCGCGTGGTTCTAATCCAAGTCGAGGTGAGTTTCGCCGATCCGGCTATGCCCAAACGGATCCAGGTGGTTTTTGGCGGCGTGCCGCGCATGTTGACCCGGCCGACCCGCGCCACCCGCGCCAGTACTTGGGCCTTGGTAACGAGCGGCAGTTTCGATGTGGCCGACAACGTGCTTGAACCGATGGTTTACGCCACTTTGCCGGCAGCATGGCTAGCCCAAGGCACACTACGACATACGCGCAGCTTGCCCTTCGATGCCAGCAACGGTGCGGCACGCGATAATCCCGCCGCGATGGACGCGATCTTGACTTGGCCCGGCACCCAAGAAGCCGAGCGCGCGCTCAAAAACAATTTCTACACGGTGATCAACGAAGACGACGCGCTCGTCGCCGCGGCCAACTTATGCCCGTACAAAACCGCATTCGAGCCCTGGTTATACGACCGCGCTGCGACCATGCACACGCTGTACCTGCGCAGCGGCTTTCTAAAACCACTGCGCGAAGCGGTGCGCCACAGCGAGTTTTACCGGGCCAGGCTCAACGCCAGCGGCGGTTTTTCGCTAAACCCAACTGACAATAAATATTCGTTCAACGAATCACTGGCTTATAGCTACTGGCTAACCGGCGATGAGACCTTTCTTCCCGCGATCACCAATACCGCCAACGCACACAACGGCAGCGCCCATACCTGGAGCGCCGGTTTAGGTTTTTGGACCGAACGCAGCGTTGCGTTCAAGTTAATGGCGCACTTAGTTGACTACGAGATCACCGGCAGCATCGCGCGCCGCGACAGCGTCAATGCGATCGTCAGCGCCCTTGCCGCGCACCAAAACGGCGTACCGGTTGGCATTCCTAGCCCGCGCATCGATGGCGGTTGGTATCACACTGGCGCCCAGCATGGCGATTGGGACGCCGCCGCATACGGTGCCTCGACCTGGATGACCGCGTTGCTGACCGACGCCCTGCGGCGCGCCTATGCCAGCGCGGAAGATGCGTTAAGTGCGCAGATGATTCGCCGCAGCGGCACCTTCTTGCGCACCGCGCTGCGCACCGAAGCCAGCCAGTACGGCGGCAACACGCTGGCACCGCGCTATGTGATCGAGCACGACGGCACTGACTTCACGGCGACAAGCGCCCTGCACGACGAAGAGCATGCGCTTGAAGTCACCGCCGCACTGGCCTGGGCCGACTACTTTGGCGCGTTGTTCAATCAACGCGACCCGGGGCTTTTAGCCGACATGACCAACCTGTATCGAAGTTACGATTCCGGCGTCAATTTCTGGATCCGCCCAACCGCACCGGCTTCAGGACTCAGCGCATTCCGCGTTAACCCCTGGCGCAAATGGGGATGGGAACATCGCACCAGCGATAGCCTCTCTTGGGCGCAAGGGGCGATTGGGGATGCGGAATTGGTCTTCGCCAATGGGTATGAGTGATTGGGACAGCTGTGCGGATGGGCTGAAAAGGCGCGTTTATGCTGGGTAGTAGCCGCGCCAGTACGCATCAATGGGTTCGCATATTTATGGAAATTGGCTTCACTGTTGCCCTAATTTTACCGCAGCGCTGGGCCTAAAAAGACCTGAATAACTTGTGATCGTTCGTGGCTCTAACAAGTCCGTGCGCGATACAATTTTTTACGCTATTCTACTTTTTCCAATGGTTAAGTAAAAAATAGCCATCTATTTTTTATTGTTAATGATAAAAAACACGTAAAAATCCATAATTTCGAGAGTTACAATAAAAATGTTAAAAAAAACACTGTATGCAATGTTTTTCGCGAGCGTTTTTCAAACCCATGCTGCTGATTGGGAAGCGAACTTTTTTTCATCGATTCACAACGAGTTGCCGCCTGTGAAAGGAGTCGTCGTGGATGACTTGGGCTACACACATGCGCAGGCGTTTAATCGTCAAGTCGGTTCAAGTAGTTATGACTTTATGCATGGGTATACGCTCAACGCCCAGGGCCAAACCCCGTGGATCTGGTCTCTCCGACCTGCCGATCGCATGTCGGTCTGTGGTGTATATGCAAACGCGGGACAGCGTTTAGATTGCTCGGTTCGCCAGGAAGGTAGGGGCAACGTGACAAATCTCGTCATGAGTTCGTCGACCAGCTCTCAAACGGTTTGGCAGACCAATCTAGAATTTCCGACGTTGCTCGACGCAAGCATTCCAACACCGAATCAGGCCTTGGTCGTTTCCAATTACGTTTTTAACGGGAACACAAGCATTGTTGTCACCAGAATTGATGTCAATGGCATGCAATCGTTGCGAATCATTCAAACGCCTTGTGCAAACGATATGACTTGGTACGAGTCGAAATTTCGAATGCCAAAAACGCCAACTGGAACTATTCGACAAGTCGAGGTGTGTGGCAACGCGAACGCTAAGCGAGTGACGTTGAAAGAATTCGACGATACCGCGCGCCAGTGGAACACGCTGTCGACATTGGATCTGAGCCACGAAACGCAAATTTTGCACACTGTGATGAACGAGCAAGGCAGGGCGTTTTTGTTGACACGTGGCGCTGGCGACACCTCCGGTATCATCGAGACAGACGCTTCTGGTCAAATGCGGTTCGGCCAAATACCAACGATCGGCTACGCGCCGTACTTTGTCGCAAACAATGAAGTCTTGGCCATTGTTAGTTACGATGTAGCTGGAAAAAACGAGAGCCCAAATATAATTTCTTGGTACAGCCTTACCGGCCCGTTTTTTTTTCAAGGAATA
>JAYVAQ010000263.1:0-2303 GCA_043750875.1 Rhodanobacteraceae bacterium | reverse complement strand
ATCCCCCTGCTATTACCTTCCTCTGCACTAACTGTGCCGAAAGTAGGATGTGCAATTAAACCTATTCTGAACCCATAATAAGGAGTGACCTTGTTTTGGGCATTGGTGTTACCTGCTAACAGCAAGCATATTGCAGCAAATATTATTTTCTTCCTATACATAAATTTAAATCTTACCAATTTCATACGACTTCTGATTATATTTGTTATCAATGAACTATAACGTAAAACAATATCAAATCTATCTAGCCGAATTTTCAAGCCATGCCATTCACCGACTGCTTCACAACGATTAGCGTAAGAGGAAAACGACAACGGCGACGCCGGGCCCAGTAATGGCACGGACTCGATTGCACCTTCGCGATGGCGACGCAACCACAAATTGGTCGGCCCACCCTCAAGCGTATTGCCGACAAACAAATTCAGCGTAACGTCGCCATGCGTAAAGTTGCGAATCGAGCCATTTGCGTTGAGCGTCACGCCGAGCCCACTTGCGTTGGAAAGCTCGCATGGCAACGAAATAGGAGGATGCGGATCAGCGATCATGATGCGTTGTTTGAGTGATGAAATTTATTGAGGACGTGACAGAACAATACTGGCGGGCAGCTTGGAAATGATTAGCTCGCGGCCCTGCCACGTTAATAGTTGACCATCGCTCATAGCACGAGGCGTTTGTTCAGTACCGGGCCAGCGCAGGCGTACACCGCCGCGCGCCGCGAGCGAACGCGGCAGCAGCAATTTCCAGCCGTCCGCTGTCGGCGTCAACTGATAATCAAGCACACCATAGGCGGTGGAAAGTCCCGCCACTTCAATCCCGTCGCGCAGCCACGCTAGTTTCCAGCCGGCACCAATTACCAGCGCTTCATCCTGCTCGCGTTCATACGCAAATAAATCAAGGGTCGCGCTAATGTAGTCTGAGGACACCCATGCGTGAGGCATATCACCTAAAAATCGCACCTCGCGCGGATTGGGCAGCACCACTTCTGCCCATTGATTCCAGCCGGGCGGGCGCTGGTCTTTAAAGAAAAAAGCCGCCATGGCGTGCGCGCGTTCCGCGCTGCCCAAACGCACGAGTGCGCTGACGTTGCGCCACTCGTAAGGCGTGTAATCTTTCCATTCACGAGTACCCGCGGTGCGCGCGGACATTTCCTGCCAGTAGCGTTCAAAAGTGGCGGCCAACAATGCGCTTGGCAATATCACTTGTGCGTCAGCCGGGCTCAACGCGATGGTGGTCGAGGTCGGATCAAAATCGCCGCGATCAGCAGCACCTGCCAGATATTCGATCCGATGATGCGCAGCGGTGGCGACGAGAGATGCGGCCAATTCGCGCGAATATTCATCACGCCATGCCGACCAACGTGTTGCTTCGGCATCACGCGCAAGCGCACCGGCAATTTGCACCGCATCCTTGTAACCGCGCAGCGCCCAAAAATTATCCCAGTATGAATACGCTGGTTTATCCGAATAGCCTTCATGACTGATTGAAGGCGGCATCAGACCGAAAAAATGCTTACGGTCGCGCCGCTTATTATTGTCGCCGCGCTCAGATTGTCGCAACGCTTCTTGCCAAGCGAGCACGCGTTCAACTGCGGGCCAGTGACGTTCCAATAGTGCGCGGTCACGCGTGTGTCGCCACAGTTCCGCGAGCATAAAAATAAATTGTCCGTGGCTATCGTTTTCGGCCACCGGATCAGCCCCGCGCTGGTCGACGCAGCATGGGACTTTGCCCGAGGTAAAAATATGCGTTGCGTACCACTCAACAAATTCTCGCGCAACTTCAGTCTCGCCCATGCGCACCAAGCCTGCGACCATCATTGCGCCATCGCGCACCCAGCTACGCGCATAGGCGCGCGTGCCTGGCCGTAGCGCAGGCCCATCGCGCGAGATCAAAATATGCGCGAGTGAAGTCCGCAGGGTATCAACCAGCGCCTGCGATTCAATGGGTAGCTTTACCTTGACACGATTCAAGCGTTGACGCCAATGCTGGGCGATGGCGTCGATGCGCGCATCAACCGCAACTGCTGTGCTTGACTGACGCGAATCCAGCATTGATGACCACGCGATGGTGTGGGTCGCGCCCGGTGCCAAGGTCACACGAAACTGCAACGCCGCGGATGCATAGCGCTGCGGATCACGCACGGTGGTTAACGGCGCAGCATGGATTAATCCGTCGAGATGCAAACCCGCTGCAAACGGCTGAGCGCCCGCGCGCGTGGGTATCGATGAAAAAGTAATGGGCGGGTGACGATTGACGGTGAGCGTAGCGCCGGAAAGATTAAGGCGATCAATTTCGCTCGCACCACC
>JAYVAQ010000262.1:0-5325 GCA_043750875.1 Rhodanobacteraceae bacterium | reverse complement strand
AGTGCCGAGACGCCAAGTTAATTTCCTAGACCATCAATACGGATATTTTTGAAAGTTTGTAGCGTTTCCAAGATGTTGATCGCTTGTTACCAAAACCATTGAGTTAACCGGCCCATGATTGAGTTTCAGAATGATTAACGCGCCCGCGATCGAAGCCATGCTTCAACAAATTGAGCCCTGGCTTGGCTTACTTGACGCCGGGTCGTTAGAGCAAACCGGCGGTGATTTGGAGTTACGCCAGGCCTTTTTTGCTGAGTTGCGAAACGCCACGCAAGACTTTGCACAAGAGGCGCAGAAGTCCTCGTTGCGTGGGCTTTGTAACGTCGCGATGTTGTTAGTACGGGGCATGGACTCGCGCAAAGAAAAGCCGCTGGACGACGATGACATCGGCCAGCTCACGCTGTGGCTGAGCGGCGTGCAGTCTTATCTTGATGCCACGCTGGAGGATCCTAGCTGCCTGCTGAGCGATTTATTGACGCTCAGTTGGGTGCCGAAATTAGCGCCCGCAGCGATCAGTACGCTGCAGGATCGTTTGCGCGAAGCGACCGCCACATTGGCTGCGTGTGCCAAGTCCAGAGCTGCAGCGCTTGTTGAAACTCAAGCGGCAAACACACAAGCGCAAAACACCGCGCAAGAACACGATGCCATGGAAAGTGCCCGCATTCAAAGTTCAGGTCTGGACGGCATTTTTGACGCGTTTCTGCTTGACGATGGTGAAACCGAATCAAATTCCTTGGCTACGGCTGCGCCGATCACTGTTGTGGAGCAGCCTGAATTCGAGGATCTGCCAGAATTCGAAGATCTGCCAAAATTCGAGCCAGAATTCGAGCGGCGCGCCGAGCCCGCAGTCGTTTTGGAATTGGACGTTGGCAATTCTGCGGCCGCGCAAATTTGGATCGCGAACGAAGAGTTTCAACTGGTCACGGAAACCGTGCAGTCGCGCCTGTTGCCATGCCTGAGCGAACTTGCGCAAGATTCAGACCCTGCGAAACTGGCCGAGCACTACGCCGAAGCACAATATCAAATTGAGCTGCTCGGCAATGCGTTTGAAGTATTAGGGCTAGAACAATCGCGCTTGATGTGCACCCGCTTATTGCACGCTTTGGCCGCTCCAGGTGCGGACGGTGAACAAATCATCAGCGAGCGAGCGCCAGCGATGATGCAGTGGATCGTCATGCTGGTGGATTTTTGTGACCGCCCAGATGCGCTAGACGCGCGTGAATCATGGGTGGATTTTGTCGCGACGCAGGACTGGTTTGCACAACTGACGCCCGCACATTCGCGCGCGCTGAAGGACGAAATCGCAAGCATTAGCGTCGGACTAGACCCGCGCCTGATGGCCGCACGAAAAACAGAAATCAGCGAAGAAGAGACTGATCTAAACCCTGCAAGCGACGTGATGCCGAATGTGCTGCAGGGCATGTTGATTGAGTTGCCGGAAAACGCGCGCACCTTGTCGATCAATATCGAAAACTTCGTGCTCAGCGGCGACGTGGATTCCCTAGATAGCGCGCGGCGCGTTGCGCACACGCTCAAAGGTGACGCGAATACGGTCGGAATCAAAGGCATCGCAAACCTGACACATTCGCTCGAAGACATATTTATCGAGTTAGCCAAGCAGCCGGCAATTCCTAACCGCGCCTTTGCCAACTTACTGATGCAGGCCTCTGATTGCGTTTCAACAATGGCAGATCACGTCCTAGGTCGCGGCGATGCGCCCAGCGATGCCCTCAGTGTGATGCAGGAAGTATTAAATGTTGCCAACAGACTCACTGCCGGCACGCCGATTAGCGAACTCGAATTTGCCGACAGCGTTGCCAACTATGTGGGCGGCGAAGTTGCAGCAGATCATGATCGCCAGCCGGCACGAGCAGAAGAATCGGCTTTACAAACAGCCGAACGACTTGCGCAGTTCAGCCTAGGTGGTGCGCCCGCAGCGCGCCCGGTGACGCTTGCGCCCGCAGACGTGCCCATGCTGCAAATTCCAGCAGACGTATTGGATCGCTTGTTAGATTTTTCCTCTGAAGCATTAGTCTTGCTGCGGCAAATTGAAACACAGATCAAAAGCGTCGATGAAGGTCAGGCGGAAATTGAGCGGCAACGCCAAGAGGGCGCAGCTTTATTGGTCGAATTGGACAATGCGGTGAATTTGCGCAGTATCGCCCTGCAATCGTCACATAAACGCGGTGAAGAAATAGATCCGCTGGAATTGGATCAATACAACGAGCTTTACACCGTTACCCGCCGATTGATGGAAGTATCCGCCGATGAGCAAAGCTCAAGAAACGTCATTGAACGCGCGGCGCGCAGCCTGATTGAGTTAGCAGCCGAACAAGAAAAGGTGCAGCTAGAGTTACAGGATCAAATCATGCGCACCCGGCAAGTGTCAGTCAAAGATTTTGTCGGCCGCTTCCAACGCGCGGTGCGCCAGACTTCCAAAATGCTGGATAAAGATGTAGATTTTGTCGTGAGCGGGCAAGACACCATGATCGATCGCGTGCAAATGGAAAACTTGGTCGATCCATTGATGCACGCGCTGCGTAACTCAGTTGACCATGGTGTCGAACAACAAAGCATGCGCCTGACCCGCGGCAAGCCCATATCGGGGCAGGTCAATTTAAGTTTTGCCCGCGACGGGCGTTCGGTTTCGGTAAAATTGACCGACGACGGCGCTGGCTTAAATTACGACCGGATTCGCGCCAAAGCGATCCAAGGCGGCTTTATGTCGGAAACCGATCAAGTCAGTAATGATGATTTGGCGCAGATTATTCTATTGCCCGGTTTTTCGACAAAAGAAGAAGTCAGTCAAGTTTCCGGGCGGGGGATTGGGCTGGACGTGGTTTATCAGCGGATTCAAGACTTGCGCGGTTCATTGGCGATACGTTCTAAGCAAGGCAGCGGCATGACCATGGACATTCGCCTGCCGGCGAGCATGACCTCGCTGTATTGTGGCCTGACCCAGCTTGAAAGTGGTTGGGCCGCAATTGCTTCGGATTCGGTAGAAAGCTTTCAGTTGATCGAGCCTTACTTCTGCGAAGTTGAGGGCGAACAAGTTTATGTGACGATTGACGGCGAGCGCATGCCCCTGCTGGATTTGGAAGCCATGATTGGCGGCGTGCGCGCACGCATTCAAGTGCCTGAGCAACCGGGCGTTGGCGTGCTGGTGCGCGGTATTTCCGGCGAGCCGCAGCTTGGCTTTGTGCCAGCAATCAAGGAAATGCGCACCGTGATCGTGAAAGATTTTGGCCCGTACTTGCGCACATTCCCCGGTGTTCGAGGCGGTACTATCTTGGGCGATGGCACTGTCGCACCGGTGATCGATGCGCGCGAACTGATGCGCAATACCGCATATCAACCCTGGTCTGCGCGTGATGAATCCTATCGTGCGGCATTGGCCAAAACAGTCAAACTGCGCGCGTTGATTGCTGATGACTCCTTAAGCGTACGGCGTGCTCTTGAACAACTGTTAGCCGATGCTGGCTTTGAGGTTTTCGCTGCACGCGATGGCCTGGAGGCGCTTGCGCTTATCAAAGAATCGAATCCAGATATCCTGCTGCTTGATTTAGAAATGCCGCGCATGAACGGCCTGGAAGTTGCGGCATTCGTGCGCAAGGAAAGCGATATACCGGATGTGCCGATTATTATGATCACCAGCCGCACCAGCGAAAAACATGTTCAGATGGCCAAAGTAGCTGGTGTCAATGACATTTTATCCAAACCTTATTCCGAAGATGCCTTGCTCGACCTGATTCAGACGCATTTGGGTATCGTCGTTAAAAAAGCGGCTTAAAATACTGCGCTGAAAAACACGACGTCGAGAAAGCAATTCGCATGCGCACTATCAATATTGGCGGTCAGCAACTGCAGATCGCGGCAATCAGTTTGGATCTAGACGATACGCTTTGGCCTATCGCGCCGACCATAGAGCGCGCCGAAAAGCGTCTGCACGCTTGGTTCGAAACACATTTCTCACAGGTGGCGTGCGCCTATCCAATCGCCGCGATGCGCTCGATGCGCGAGCAAATATGGCACGAAAACCCTGATTTGCAGCACGACTTCACCAGCACCCGCTTGATGAGTTTGCGCCGAGCAATGCTGCCTTATGGTGCCGTGGAAGCCGATGTGCAAGCGGCGTTTGAGATTTTTTTCGCAGCCAGACATGAAGTCAACCTGTTTCCTGGCGCGTTGGCATCGTTGCAACGCCTTGCCGCACATTGGCCGCTGGTGGCGCTGAGCAATGGCAGCGCGGATCTCAGCCGCATCGGCTTGGATCACTATTTTCACGCGCGTATCGACGCAAAAAGCTTTGGTGCGGCTAAACCTGACCGAGGTATCTTCCTGGCCGCAGCTGCTGCTGCCGCAACGCAGCCGGAGTACATGCTGCATATCGGCGATCACCCACATCAGGATGTTTTTGGTGCGCTAAATGCAGGCATGCACGCGGGCTGGATTACTGAGGCAAGCAAGGAATGGCCGTCAGTTGGCGATGGCTCGCTGCGCGGCGAGTACTCGCAAACGCTGCAACAACCCTCGATGCGCGCGGCAAGCTTGAGTGAATTATGCGAAAGCTTGCTCGCCTAAGTTGGCTGTGCACATTGCTGTGGCTTGCATTGTCACTGCAAGCAGGCGCTACAACAGCGCCGCCTTCGGCGAGCGCGACCAGCGCAAACAATAAATCTGTTGCTCTAGAGTTCAACACGATTATCGAGCCATACGGGCAAATCTTCCCGGCGTTCGAACTCGCCAGCCTTTCACTCAGCCACAAATCCGGCGCAAGTCGTGAGCCAAATACTTTTGGTAACGAAGATGCACTCATCGGTGCCAGTGTCGTTGCGGGTAAGGCAAATCAGGCATTAACACTGACTATAAGTGCACCCGGCTTGCTGCGCCCATCAAGCCTGAGCATACAAGCGCCTCGGGCAGGACAGCGTTACACACTCTACCCAAGCTTGCAGTGGAATGTGCAAGCGCTACGAACGGTAAAGCAACCGCGCGCGGTTACCCTGACGTTCGAGTTGTATTCTGGCAAGAACCGCTTAGTGGTGCGCCGAGTACCGGTGACGCTGCGTTCGAGTAACGACGTTTTGTATGGAGTTAAAGACCCAGCGTCGAAGAAAATTTTGGATTTCAACTGGCTTTTTGCTGCGTTTGTCGACGAACAAAGCCCGGCTGTTAAGGATATTTTGACGAAGTCCGCCGCATCTGGTGTCATCGAAAAATTTCATGGCTATGAGCAAAATGACACCGACGAAGTCTATGCGCAAGTATTCGCGATTTGGCACACCCTGCAAAGAAAAGGCATTCGCTACAGCAACTTAAGCCCGG
>JAYVAQ010000261.1:0-2174 GCA_043750875.1 Rhodanobacteraceae bacterium | reverse complement strand
GCCGCCATCGAAGTCGACGAGACGTTTCGCTATCGGCTGGTAAACGCCAGCGGTACTACGGTAGATCCTACTGGGCTGATTGAAGTCAGGATCGTCGATGACGATCGCATCCCAGACTTAATCATGGGCAGCGGCTTCGAAATCGATTGCCCGCTTCCTTAAGGGCGTTGACACACGTGCGTGGCGTGAGAGACACCCGCGACACCTCATTGGCGACGCGAACCTCAGGATCGTAGAAACCGCGTACCCTTTTGCTGCAACGCGCCAAATACCCGCTCTGCAGTCTGTTAGGCTCTCGCGCCGATTAGGCCTCGAGATCGTTAACTGCACCGGAGAGAACTTTGAATAAATTTCTAGTGGTGAACAAGTTTTTATTAGTAAGTGTGCTAACAAGTTGCTCGTTTCTCGCCACATTGCAGTCAGCGAATGCGCAGGATTTTGATCGGGTAGTTAGCTCGACAAATGCAAATCCGCATCGGCATTCGGTAGCACCACGGATGAACTCAACGAATTTGCGCGTCGCTTTTGATGCCGCTTACCGAGCCTATCCTGCCCTTCCAGCAGGCGTTTTGGAAGCCGTCGCGTTTACCGCGACACGCGGCCAATGGTTGGCCGCCGATGCCATATCCCATTCCGGTATACCCGTGCCGGTAGGCGTGATGGCCTTGCATCGCGGCGAGGGTGGATTTGCGGATTTAGTGGGCGAAGCGGTTCGCCACACCGGCTTATCGCGTGCGCAAATTGAGCACGATCTGGCGGCGAACGTGCTTGCGGCCGCAGCGATCATCAACGGCCGCATGAGCAAGACGCAGAAATCACAACCTACCTTGGAAGGCATCGCAAACATTCTAGCCGCACTATCTGGCGTGCAAAATACCGCGAAATCGGCTGCGCTTGATTACGCGTTGACCTCGCACGCTTACGATGTATTGCTGAGTGCTGATCGCGGCAATGACGATGGCGTTTTGAAGTTCAACGCCACGCCGATCGCTTTTGAAAAAGCGTTTTCGGTTGATCATTTAAAAATGCTGCGTGCGCCGATGTTGCGTTTGGACTTCACTGGAAAAAACGCCGATGCGCGCGTCGATTTAACCAGCGAAACCCTAAGCGGCGATAGCGCGCAGGCGAAAAGTACCGACTATGCGCCAGCACTCTATGTGCAAAGTCCGAACTATTCTGCGCGTGGCAACACCATCCAATTTGTCGCGATACACGACACGGAAGGTAGCTATGCCGGTGCGATTAGCTGGTTTAGCCAAACCGTATCGCAAGTCAGCGCGCACTATGTGATTCGCTCCAGCGATGGGCAAATTACGCAAATGGTGCGTGATGCGCAAAAAGCTTGGCACGTAGGCACACATAATCCTTATTCGTTAGGAATCGAACATGAAGGTTATGCTGCGCAAACCGGCTGGTACACCAACGCGATGTACACCGCAAGCAGCAAATTAACCAAGAATTTCTGCGTGAAGTATGCAATCGACTGCAGCAAAACTTATAAAGGCGCCTCAAGCTCAGGCGTTGTGCCCATTACCGGTTACACGGTAAAAGGCCATCAACACTTTTCCAGTAACAGCCATACTGATCCAGGCATCCATTGGGATTGGCCGCGCTATTATGCGCTCATCAACGGCGTGACCAGCACAACGCGAATTCTGGATAATTTTGAGGCAAGCGAGGGGCATTTTAATACGCCGCCGACCTACTCGGGTTCAACCACGGGCGTTGCGAGTATATCGACTGCTGATCGTAGTGATGCGCGGCCAAAAAATGGTTTGTATTCTGAGCGCATTGTGCTCAACGACAATACCGCCAGCAGCGCCGCGTGGGCTGTGCGCCAACTATCTGGCTCGGGCGACCCCACGCAAAATACCGCGTTGGCGCGCGCCGCAGGGCGCGTTGGGTTTTGGGTGTACGCATCGACCGGCGGCGTTACGGTGGCGGCCTCGGTGGATGATAGTGATGGCACTGAACGCGCAGTCGCAAAGAGCGTGCCAAGCAATGTTTGGACATTTGTGCAGTGGAACTTGGATGATGCGGCGCAGTGGGACGCTTGGAGCGGCGGCAATGGTGCGATTACCAGTGCCAGCACGCTTGATGCGCTTTGGTTTTATCATGCCAACGCCAGTACACCGATTACTGTTTACATCGATGATGTGCAATACACCGGGCCC
>JAYVAQ010000260.1:0-14168 GCA_043750875.1 Rhodanobacteraceae bacterium | reverse complement strand
AGCCACCACCGATTGAGCAGCGAAAGCCGCCGCCGGCATCAGAATGGGCGTACGCTAAAATTGGTGGTGTGATGTTAGGTGGCAGTGGGCTGCAGGCACCGGCGGTGAAATTGGCATTGAAGCCTTCGAAGCACTTCCAGCCAAAGTTTTGCGGTATTCGAGCCGGCGCAACGCTGACTTCTTCAAATGACCCTTGACCAACGTCGGCAACAAACATCTCGCCGGTGCGGCGATCAAACGAGAAACGCCACGGGTTGCGCATGCCAAAGTGATAGATTTCATCACAGGTGTTGGTTGAGGCGACAAATGGATTGTCGATAGGAACGGCGTAGTTCGCCGCCCCCACTTGCGCCGCACACAGTTCGCCTTGCGCAGTTGGCGCAGAGGATCTTTCACCGTAGTAAGGCCCAAGGCGCGCTGGCGTATTGTTATTAATGTCGATGCGCAAAATCTTACCTAACAAGTAATATTCGCGGCTATTTACGTCAGGTGGCGGTGGCAACATTTTTTTCCAGACGTTTTGCGCCACTTCGTTCGGATCATTTTGTGGCCCACCGTCGCCCATGGAGTAATACAAATAACCATCTGGACCAAAATGCAGATCGCCGCCATTGTGATTGCCCAAAAGATCAGGAATGGCCAATATTTCCCGGCGTGATGCGGGGTTGGCTATATTAGGTGACCCAGCCGTCACCTGATATTCGGCGAGCACTTGGTCAGCGGACGCGCCTAATACCGCACCACCAGCAGCGCGCGAATAGCTGACATAGAATTTGCCGTTAGTGGCATATTGCGGGTGAAAAGCTAGCCCGAGCAGACCTTGCTCGCTCGAAGTCGAGACAGGCACAGTCAAAAATGGCGTTGGCAGAACGCTGCCATTGCTCAAAATTTTGATTACCCCGCCCTTTTCGACGATAAAAAGTCGGTTGCTGCCATCCCGGGCGTTGCGCACAGCGACGGGTGACGAAGCGGTTGCCACTGGCACCAACGTCAAGTCTGCAGGTATGGTTTGAGCAAACGCAGTGCTGGCAAGGAGCAGCATTGGTGCGAGCGCGGTCATTAAACGAGGTAGGGGAACCATAAAAAAGCCTTTAGGGCAGTGAATAAGTGAACGTAGTTTAAGACGAAGTCGGTTAACAAAATGTCTTATGTTCGACAGAAAACACCAGATTTAATAATTCCCGTTAAATTTGGGTGCTATACCTCGCCCAAAGCCCGAGCAATCAATAGTCTGGCCGCAACCCAGTCGCGATTCACGGTACGCCGGTCCACGCCCAAAAGTTCGGCAATTTCGGAAAACTCCACACCACCGAAGAAATGCAGCTCAACCACTAAGCCCATGCGCTCGTTTTGCGCCTTGAGCTGCACCAATGCTTGATCCAGCGCCAGCAAGTCCACACCGGCATCTGTCGACTGCGCCTCTGGATCTAGCGTTACTTTGAGCGGGTCCGCGCCACGCTTTTGCGCTTGCCGGCGCCGCGCGGTATCAATCAGGATCTGGCGCAAGGCGCGCACCACTAAGCCGATCATATGTTCGCGGCTGTCGGTTTTACTGGCGGACTGCGCTAGTTTTAGATACGCCTCGTGCACCAAATCGGTGGTACTTAAGGTTTGCGCACCGTGCTTAGCAAGCTGCGCATGCGCGATGCGTTTGACCTCAAGATAGACGTCATCAAATTTCATTGCAGCATTAGCGGCGCGTAGATGCCTTACTGTCGCGCGCCTTGAGCTGACTGGCTTTAAAGTCACGCGCGGCACGGATGAAGCTGATAAACAATGGGTGGCCATCACGCGGCGTCGAGGTAAATTCTGGGTGCGACTGACACGCGATAAACCACGGGTGATCAGCACGCTCAATCATTTCCACCAAGTTATTGTCCTTGCTGAAAGCGCTCAACACTAAGCCGCTGGCACTCAAACGCTCGCGATAGTTGTTGTTAAATTCATAACGATGCCGATGCCGTTCTTTAACTACATCGCTGCCATAAATTTCGCGCGCCTTGCTGCCTGCTACCAGCACGCATTCCTGCGCGCCCAAGCGCATGGTGCCACCTAGATCGGAGTCTTCGGTACGCCGTTCCAGCTCACCGCTTTCAGTTTGCCATTCGGTAATCAAACCAATCACCGGATGCGCGCAATTGCGGTCGTTTTCCGTGCTGTTGGCGCCAATTAGCCCAGCAATATTACGTGCATGATCCACCACCGCCGCTTGCATGCCATAGCAGATGCCAAAATAGGGCACCAAGTTTTCGCGTGCATAAGCGCTTGCCGCCACTTTGCCTTCAAAACCGCGCTCACCGAAGCCGCCGGGCACCAAGATTGCATCCACATTGCTCAGCGGATTTTCCGCACCTGCTATCGCAGCATTCGCTTCAATCGCCTCAGATTCCAGCCACACCAGCTCGACCGTGGTTTTTTGACGTAAACCTCCATGACGCAGGGCTTCGCTCAAAGATTTATAAGCATCCTTGTGCTCAACGTATTTGCCGACAATAGCAACGCGAACCGAATCTACGGGCTTTTCGCAGGCTTCAACCACCTGCTTCCACTCGGATAAATCAGCTTTTTTAGCTTTAAATCGCAAGCGCTCTACAACAATTTGATCCAACTTTTGCGTGTGAAACCACATTGGAATTTTATAGATATTGTCCATATCTATCGCTGAAATCACCGCTTCTAGCGGTACGTTGGTAAACAGCGCAATTTTTTTGCGCTCTGCTTCCGGCAACGGCTGCTCGGATCGGCAAAGTAGTATGTCTGGTTGAATACCGATTGAGCGCAGCTGGGCCACCGAATGTTGCGTGGGTTTGGTTTTTAGCTCGCCCGCAGCGGCAATAAAGGGCACCAAAGTTAAATGCATAAAAATGGCGTTGTCCTGCCCGCGCTCCACACGCAACTGGCGAATCGCTTCTAAAAACGGCAGCGATTCAATGTCGCCCACGGTGCCGCCGACTTCAACGATCGCGATATCGAAACCTTCCGTCGCCTCGACTATGCAGCGCTTGATTTCATCGGTGATGTGCGGAATCACCTGCACCGTCGCGCCCAAATATTCGCCTTTGCGTTCTTTACGAATTACGGATTCATAAATGCGCCCGGTCGTGACGTTATTTTTTCGCGTCATGCGGGTACGCAAAAACCGCTCGTAATGCCCCAAATCCAGATCGGTTTCGGCGCCATCTTCGGTCACGAACACTTCCCCGTGTTGAAACGGGCTCATGGTGCCTGGATCAACGTTGATGTAGGGATCCAGCTTCATCATCGTGACGCGCAAACCACGCGCTTCCAAAATCGCCGCTAACGAAGCCGCAGCAATACCTTTCCCGAGCGACGACACCACGCCGCCGGTAACAAAAATCAATGAGTTCATGCAGCGCCCGGTTAAAAAAGGAGTAATCGCGAAACTTTAAGTATCGTTTTGAAGCATCGAAACGATAGAACCGGGGCGCAATTTTAAGGGCGAGCACGGGGATCCGTCCAACCTTATTTTCCAACAGGCGCAATTTGCGTAAAACCGTACAGCAAATATTAGCTAGGATACTAACTATAAATAAAATGTCCCTAGCGACAACGCAAGCTGAACAAACTTAGCGATAGTGCACATATTCTATCGCAGCCGCCTAGATTGCGCTCAAGCGGCGCGGGAACGGGCAGTGGTGCCGCCGAAAGCAAAGAACAGCAAATTCCAAATCGGAACTAGCAAATGTTCCTTGGCAGCACGAATCAACAAAAAAGTGTTGCCTTGGCAACACGAACCAACAAAACAAGTACGCCACGCATTTGTGGGTAACAACCTGGGAAGGACATCATCATGGCAACGAAAAATACGAAAGCACCTTTGAAAGCGGCGAACACGGCGAAAGCCACTGTCAGTGCAAAAATTAGCGAAACAAAAGCAGAAGCAAATACCGCTCTCAAAGGCATGGCAAACAAGATCATGGAATCGGGCCAGCAAATTTGGCTTGCAGGCTTGGGCGCTTTTGCTAAGGCACAAGAAGAAGGCGGCAAGTTGTATGAAGCCCTCATCAAAGAAGGCTCGGCTTTAGAGAAAATCACCACCAAATACACCAGCGGCAAAGTAGATGAAGTGCGCGGCGCAGTAGAAAACACCGTCGCCCAAGTTAAGGACCGCGCTTCGGATACCTGGGACAAGCTGGAAAAAGTGTTTGAAGAGCGCGTTTCGCGTGCACTCGGCGGCTTAGGCATTCCAGGACGTGAAGAGTTGAACAATTTGGCGGCAAAAGTCGACGAATTATCGAAAGCTGTTAAAGCCATGAGCAAAGCCCCTGCAGCAACTGTTGGTAAAGCAGCACCTGCAACCGCCACTAAGCCTGCATCCGCCACTAAGCCTGCAGCTAAAGCTAAGCCAGCTGCCGCACCTGCTAAAAAAGCAGCGCCTGCTAAAGCAGTTAAATCTGTACAAGCAACGGTTGTTGATGCAGCGAAGAAAGTTCAAGCACGCGCCTCAAACGCTGTGGCAAACGCTAGCAAGTCGGCGCAAAGCACCGTCAACCGCGCTAGCAAAGCCGCACAAGCAGCTGTCAAAACCGTAACCGACGCCGTAACTGAAGTCACCGGTAGCTAATCAACACGGCAGTTTTTGTACCTATTGAATTTGTAACACTGAACTATTTAGGGCCCGCCAGCATTGCGGATACATGCACAACGCATGATCTTGGGCCCGTAGCTTCAAGCACCCACCAGTCGCTAAGCCGATCGCCCTCCCCGAGAGGTGACTGGTGGGTTCTTCTTTTTTACTTCGGAAGCGGCTCCGCTCTCGGAAGTGGGGGACGCAAGTTAACCGCCGCACCGCGCCGGCGCAGAAATCGGCGAAGCTGCAGTAACAACCTTGCTTGCTCGTGAGTACCGCTGCAGCGGAAATTTTGGCGCAGCGGTTGCGCGCTCAAGTTTGACTAAAAGTCCTCCAGCCCATCGGCGAACAGCGCAGCATCTAGCGAGGCGTCAATTGAATCAGGGGATTCGCCCTGTGCGTTATTGTTGCTTATGCGGTAATAGTAAGTTCGCCCGGCGAGTGGCACTTTATCAGTGTAGCTAGCGCCACTGCGAAAGTAGGCAACCGTCAGAAACGGGCCACTGGCGCTATCCGAACGCTTGACGTTGTACGCGCTTGCGCCAGATGTGGGTGCCCAGCGTACCAGCGTGCTGTTGCCGACCGTGTTCACTTGTGGTGCGGGCGGTGCGGCACCCACTCTGGCGTAGCTAAATTGCTGCCAGTTATTTTGTACTGTGCCGTTGCCCGGCCACATCGCTTGCGCCCAATTGAGATAGCCATTATGCAAGGCGGGCGGGTAGCGGTTGCTGCGGCGCAGCGCGGGCATGAGCGCAAACAAGTTATCCGCATGGCCACGCTCTTGGTATTCGCCGTTGCCCGTGCCCAGCACATAGTTGGGCAAGTCAAATTGTACGCCGTCTTCATTGCCTGATTTCGGGGTGCCGTCTGGGTAGTAGAAAATTTGACTAGGCAACCAGCTGGCATTTTTTTCAAGCCACACTTGCGTTAACAGCGCCATCGCTTGCTGCACAAAGGGCGTCGCGGGTGGCACCTCGGCGGCATCGTCTAAATGCACCTCGATCGGGCGTAAGGAAGCACGGTTAAAGGACCAACCATCTGAAACGTTGGGCTCGCGACCATTGTCGCCCTCGTCCATGCCCTTGAGCGACCAGATGAAGTTGCGCCCGACTTGGGTATAGCCGGTCAAACGATTCATTCCCGATAAAAAGCCATGCGCATAGCCGAAATCGACCACTTGATGGTTGAAACCCGTGCGCTGACCGGCATTGAGCATCAGCTGCAGCTGATACCAAGCATTCGATAGATAGTCATAGTTAAAGCCATTGTTACCTGAAGCGCTGCCAGTGACGCCGTATTCCAGCGACGACAGAAACGGCGAAATATCGAACACGGTGCGATTGGAACCTAACCACATGCGTGGCAACGCCTCTTTGCCGTCATAGCCTGCCCACGCGATGTTTTGTGGCTCACGCCCCAAGCCAGTGAGCTGAAACTCCTCATGGATTTCAAAATGCTTGACCATCTTCCACAGCACGAACGAGTAAAGCTTTCTGGCAATGTCCGGATCCGTGATCCGATTATTTTGATTCAAACTGCCGGGAAATACATCCTCAGCAATTTCGTCAGCCGAATTACCATAAAGATTGACCATCGCAAAATAGCCGGTCGAGGCCATCGGCCCGCCACCCCCACCGTTGTTTGAGTTACGAACCCACAGGCGGATTTGCTCAGGCGTTTTACCGCTCAGCTGAGTTCGCACCTTGTTGTAATGCGCTAGGCTTTGGCTCGCGGCAAACCACGGCCCTATCGCGTCTTTCGGGTGTACTTCCGGCAGCCAGTGGTTCCAATCCGGCAGCTGAAACGCGAGCGCGGTATCGTGGCTGGAAAAGCGCTTAAATTTATTACTGTCGCCAAGCATTAGCTCTTCGCGCCTGACGCCATTGGGAAATAGCGCGTTGAGCGTTGCGCGATCATCGTCAAGCACGTTTTGAATACCGGCACCGGCGGCCCATTCGTCAATCGGCTTGGCGCTAACCCCCGGCCCTGGTTGATACGGCGGATTCCACGGCCGCCCAATCGCTTTTACCGGAAGGCTGCGAATGTAGCTGGTGATTTGCAGGCCCTGCGCTTCGCTTAAGCCATGAAACTTCGCGCGCTCGACGATGGATTTGTTCGAGTAGCCAAAATACTTCAGGTCTGCGCCACTCACGGTATGGCAATCCGCGCAACGCGCCAGCATCGTATTGGCAGGCGGGAAGCTGGTAACTAGCGATGCGTTTTGCCAAAGTTGTTTGCCTGCGGCGATCTCGCTGGGTAGCGTGCTGGGCGCGACAAACTGGGCCGGATCGGCTTCAGTAAAACTGGCGGCGGGGAGCAGCGCGCCGCCTGCGGCGTCCAGCACATTCACGCCAATCACACGATAGCCCATCGACAGGCGATTGCTCACGTTAAAGCGAAACGCGATGGTATTTGCCCCCGGCTGGAGCAAGCCCGACGCCACCGGCAGGCTCATTTTGAGTGTCGCAATCGCGCCACCAATGCCACCATAAACTAAGTTGGTGCCAGTCATTTGCACGGTGCTGTTGTTCAGCGCCAGCCATGCGCCCGAGTTAATCCGAACGCTGGCCTTTTCCGGGTAGCGCACATTGTGCGTCTGCAGCCAAAGGCGCTGCGCCGCCATTGCTTGCGCGGCGGTCAGCGTAAGCGTCACGCTGACCACCGTGCCCTCGGCACCCAGCACTTCAATGGGCAGTGTTTGACTGAGTGCGTTGATGAATTTGACGGCGGCTGCCGAGAGCAATGTGCCAGGCGCGGTAGCGAGCACTGCACAAAGCGCGAGCCACATTTTAAAACGTTTCATAGGCAAACTCCCTAACGTGAACGCTGTTGGAATTTTAGCGGGCGCAGCGAACTTTACCGTGCGCAGCAGCATGTTTTGACGCTTTGGCTACAGACCCGCAGCGCTTAAAGTTTCAAGGTGCTGTTACCGCGGCGGCAGCGGCGGTGGCACCGCCAACGGGTAGCACGAGGCGCTGGAGTAGCACCAGCCACGCACCACGCCGATATTGCTGCCGGGTTTGTTGATCAAGCGCTCCTCAATCTTTAAGAACGGCCCTGGACCTTGACCGATTTTGGCCGTCGGTGGGTCACTCCAAAGATTGACGCCGGTGGGGTTGCGGATTGGCGATACGTCGTAAAACAGGTTCGGCTTGCCAAAGGTTTTCTGCATAAAGCGGGTAATGCGCACATCCGCTTGACTCAGCGTGCCCCAACTGCCGTCATACCAGCCATGGGTGCCGGTGCCAAATACAAATCCCTTGCAGCTAGGATTGTTGCGGCGATAAATCTCGGACGCAATTTCAACGCCTTTGCGATTGGTGGCGGTGTCAAAGCTAATCACGTTGCGATTGATGCGGATAATTTGCGTGTCGGCGGCGGTTTCACCGGCAATCGCAATCGTCTGCCCTGGTGCAATTCGATGCGCCCGATTGGCGGCGTTGTCGCCGTCTGGGCCGGGCAGGTTTGGTAAGGCGCTCGGCGCAGCTTTGCCAACTCTAGTCTGACCAATCCGGTTGCCGCTGAGCCCTAAACCCATTCCTAGCCCTTGCCCATATTGACCCGATGACAGGCCACCGGCGACCGCGATCGTGATGGCAGTGACGATTGATTCATTTTGTAAGTTGCTTGCAACCGCTGTAGGGTCAAGCGCATTTCGCCCAAGTAGAGTCATTCCACGATCTATGTCCGCGCCAACGCCCTTGCTCGATACGAGCGCGATATGGCCACTAGGATCGGTTGCATTGACGGGGTTGCCTTCGGCATAGGCATAGCGATTCTGACTCTGCGCATTGTCGGCAAACCCGGCAAAACTATCGCGCTGCAAAAATCTTCCTTGACTCGGCAAATAGCTTCTGGCGCGCAAATGCACGGTGCCATCGGCGATGTTTTGCTCGCCGGTGTAGCCCAAGCTCGGTGGCTGCGCGCCGCCGCGATAGCGAATTTCGCCCCAGCTGTTGTAGGCCTGGGCACCAATGATGGCACCGCTGCTGTCGACCATGCCTTTGACGCTGCCTAAGCCGTCGTTTAAGGCGTATTGCACCGGTTGCGCGACACCGTTTTCGATTTTGCGCTGGGCGTGTAAACCTTCGGGGCCATAGACGTAAAGCTGCTCGGTCGTGCCTGTGATTTCGCCAATGACTCTGGGCAAGCCGCCGGATTCATCCAGCACGTAATCGCTGCTGACGCCATTGGTTTTCGTGCGCACTAGCTGGCCTAGGGCGTCGTAAAAATACTCGACGATCACGGGTACGGCGTCGACCGATACTGATTTTATTAGCCGATTTGCGGCGTCAAAGGTGTAGGTCGTGCCGTTCGCGGCGTGCTTGTTGTTTTCATTGGTATCGAAGGCGATCCCGGCCTGCTTCGCGCGGTCACTCGCGTCGTAGTCAAAGCGGCTGACCTTTAAGCTGCCGGTTTGCTGGTTGGATTGACCGAAGCTGCGTGGGCCAGCGGCGTGCAAGGCCAGGGAGGCGGCACACAATAATATGCCCAGCAACGGCGTCGTTGAGCGTTTGGATTTTTGCTGCATGGCGTGTTCCGGTGTTGATTTGGTGAAGGCAGTGCTACGCGCAGAGGCCAGATTGGAGCTCGTTTGTATAAAAACACCACGGTTCATCTGAAACCGTGGAGTTGATTGAGTAAACATCAGAGCGTTGCTTTGGCCTAACTATCGTGCTGGTGGCGGAACACGATCCCGGACAAATCTATTGGTGTTTGGGTCATAACTACCCAAAAATCTTCCATCGGGGCCAAACACTCTGTTGCCACCAATATTCGTGCAAGTGTAGTTACCTTTCGGCCCACCAGGCTGAGCGCAGCCACCGGGGTTTGCGGCGGTGCCATTACCCAATGGTGCTGGCGGCGCTTGCCATGTGGGCTTCGCAGGACCTGCGCTGGGTGTGGGCGCCGGGGTGCTCAAGTTCACAGGTTTTCGATTGCCGTTGGGGTACTTGCACTCTAAGTGTTTCGCCGCCAATGTAATTGGTGGAATTGTGAACCCCCCAGGAAGTGGGATCGCAGGAGTACCAAAATCGAAGCCAGTACTTCCCAGTTCTTGTCCAGGTGGACACTGCGTTTGTTTATCATCTGGCTTCGCTTCTTCTTTAGGTTTTTCATCCTGGCATTGGCCTAGTGCTTTGCATATTTGTTTCCACATAGGATCACCGGACTTCTCCGCAGGTTTATCGGTTGCTGGCGATGGCGAACCTGACGGGGAAGGCGCTGGCGAAGCCGAACTCCTTGGCACCTTGATCCGTGGTCGTGGCGCCGTCGCGCACAACGTTTTCACACAAAACACTGGATTGATATTGCACAGCGCATCAGTCGGGTTTTCCAGGCCGGGGAAACCGCCGGGGGTGCCAATGGGGCTAAAACCACTCGGGTCCGAATAGTTAATCGGATTTCCGTGCGCATAGGTGTAGCGATTTTGGCTCTGCGCATTGTCCGCAAACCCGGTAAAACTATCACGCTGCAAAAATCTTCCTTGACTCGGCAAATAGCTTCTGGCGCGCAAATGTACGGTGCCATCGGCGAAGTTTTGCTCGCCGGTGTAGCCCAAGCTCGGTGGCTGGGCGCCGTCGCGATAGCGGATTTCGCCCCAGCTATTGTAAGCCTGGGTGCCAATGATTGCGCCGCTGCTGTCCACCATGCCTTTGACGCTGCCTAATCCGTCGTTCAAGGCGTATTGCACCGGCTGCGCGACACCGTTTTCGATTTTGCGCTGGGCGTGTAAACCTTCCGGGCCATAGACATAAAGCTGCTGGGTTGTGCCTGTGATTTCGCCAATCACTTTGGGCAAGCCGCCGGATTCATCCAGCACATAATCGCTGACGACGCCGTTGGTTTTCGTGCGCACCAGCTGGCCGAGGGCATCATAAAAATACTCGACTGTGACGGGTGTGGCATCAATTGATACCGATTTAATGAGCCGATTCGCGGCGTCAAAGGTGTAGCTCGTGCCATTCGCCGCCTTGCCGGTGTTTTCATTGGCATCGAAGACAATCCCGGCCTGTTTCGCGCGGTCTCTGGCATCGTAGTCAAAGCGGCTGACTTTTAAGCTGCCGGTTTGCTGGTTGGATTGGCCGAAGCTGCGTGGCCCGGCGGCGTTGCTGGTGCTGTAAAGTCCACACAGAATTGCCGCCACTAAAACGCTGTTGATACTTAACGGGGCGCGGCTCATGGACCTACTCCTAGGCTGCCGAGTGGGTTGACGATATTTTGCGTTTCTCGGATCACTTCTGACTTCGGTGCCGCCGCACTCATATACCAAATGCGCATCGCACCCAATTGGTTTTGCCAAATCAAATCGACGGTGCCGTCTTTGTCTTGATCCGCAGCGCCAATAATGTTCCACTGTAAATCAGCAACGCTAGGCAACACCGCGCTATCGAACATTTGCGTGTTTTCATTGCCGCCCATAATCCACACGCGGTTTTCGCCGGTTACCCGATTGCGCCAGACCAAATCCGGCTTGCCATCACGATTAAAATCGCCGGAGGCGCGCACGCGCCAGTTGGTATTGGTTTCATTTAACATCCAAAATTCGCCGATTTTCTGCGCACCGTCGGCGCCGCCCATGCCAAAAATTACCATCGCACCGGTTGCACCGTTGCGCCACAGCACGTCGGGTACGCCATCGCTATTGAAGTCGGCGCTGGCTTCGGGGTTCCAGTTGGTGTCGACCACGGCATCAATCATTGAGAACGCGACCGTGCGGGTGCCATCTTTACCGCCGAGCTGGGCAAAGTAATTCTCGCCCGTGGTTTTATTGCGCCACAGCACCGCGCTGCGCCCAACACCGGCAAAATCGGCCATGACTTTCGGCTCCCAATCGGGGCTTTGCACCACACCCGCATTCGCGACACTGCCCACGGTTAGCCCCAAGTTGCCGCCCAGCATCAGCGATCCTGCTGCCGTGCTCTGGTTTTCACGGAAATACAAATCGCTGACGCCATCGCCATTCACATCACCGGTGCTGACCGAAGTGACGTTGGGCCGGTTGCTGATAATGGTTTTACGGTTACCGGCAGCGTCATAGGTGTAGTTTTCCGTCTGCCGGGGCTGGTTCGCCATCGCCGCTGCATCCACTGAAATCAGCCGGTTTAAGGCATCGTAGCCGTAGCTGGTAGTGAAGGCGGCAACGCCAGCACCCACGTTCAAAGATTCAGTTTGCAGGGTGCGGTTGCTGTTGCGATCCAGTGTATAGCTCACGCCCTGCACCGGCACCCCGGCACGGGCTTGACCTATGCCCAACAAGCGCCCCGCCGTGTCATAGCTCAGGCCGGTGACTAGTGCGGTAGCGTTCGGGCGGGTGATTTGCTTGAGCGCCCCGATGCCGCTGTAGGCAAAGCTGCTCGTGACTGTGTTGCCAGCACCATCGCGTACGCCTAAGCTGCGCAATTGGCCGTTGTCGCTACCTGCCGCGCCATAGCCATAGTCGACTGCCGCTTGCAGCCAGTAGTGCATCGCGGATAAGCGGTTGTTCGCATCATAGCCATAGCCCACGGTGCGCCCGCCGCGCGTGCGGTTGATTAGGCGATTTGCCGCGTCATAGGCATAGCTGGTGCTTTCCGCGGTTATCCCGTCCGGCTTGCTGGTGGCGCTTAACAGCTGATCGTTTGCGGCGTAGCTAAAGCTGGCATCACTGCGCGCGCCGCCCACGTCGCCCACGGTGCCCGCGTAGTCGATACTTGTGAGCCGCCCGGTATTGTCATAAAGATAGTTGATCGTTTGATCGCTATAGTCGGTCATGCTGCGCAGCAGGCCATCGGGAAAATAGCGCCATGCCTCGCCCTTGCCATCACGGCCCAGCCCGATCACTTGACCACGCAAGTCGGTCGTGTAGTTATGCTGTGCGCCCACTGCTGGGAAAATATGTTTCAAATTACCGAGCTTGTCATAGCTGTAGCGGGTGATATTGCCCAGCGCATCAATCACACGCTCCAGCTCGCCCAAGCCGGTGTAGCGGTAGTGCGTGGTGCCGCCATTCGGATCGATCACTTGTTGCAAGTTCCAGGTGTCGGTCGAACCGGTGTCGGTGTAGCGGAAGTCAGTGATCAGATTCAGCCCCGTTGGATCCGCAATTTGGCGATTGCGCCGACCTAAGCGGTCGTAAGTAAAGGTATAACGCTGCTGCTCGCTGACATTTTGCGCGCCTAGCGTGAGGCTGAGCAGATAGTTGCGGGCATTGTCATAGCCGTATTTGGTTTCCTGACCGGCACCGTCAATTTCACTCGTCAAGCGCCCTAGTCCGTCATAGCTGGCTTGGTAGGCCAAACTATTGTCATGACGGCGTATTTTGGCAATGCGATCACTCGCATCATATTCATAGCGGGTCGCGCTATTGATCGCTGGCATCGCACCAATCGCGCTGGTGCCGATAGTTTCGCTCAGTAAGCGGCCTTTGCCGTCATAGCTATAGCCCACGCTAGCCCCGCGCGCATCCTGCACGCTTTGCAGCAGGCCATCGGCGGCATAGCTGCGGTCAAGCGCGACCCGACCATCGTGCAGCAGCACGGTATCGGGCCAGCCTTCTGGCGTATAAGTAAAGTTGGTACTGCGATCACCGCCTGAAGCCAACACCGCTTTTTGCACCAGCGTTTTCAGCTCGCCAAAGCCTGTGTACAGCATCTGCGTTTGCACGCCTAAGGCATCGGTAGACACGCTCGGCGCATAGCCGCCGTCGCTGCCGACCGGCACATAGCTAACATTCGTGGTGGCAGCGCGGCCGCCAACATCATCGATTTGCTGCGTCAACTGGCCCAGCGCGTCATAGCGATACTGCGTGCGCACCGCGACTCCTGCGGTGTCGCGCGTCATCGCCGAAGGCAAACCGGCATGGCCGTACTGGCCTAAGCTGGGGTTTTGCGCATACTCATAGGTGCTTTCCACGCCGCGTGCGTCAAACGCTTGCAGCAGCGCGCCGCGCGCGTCGTAGCGGCTGCGGGTCGTCAATGCCAAACCGTTGGCGTCCATCGCGGTCAGCGTTGGGAAGCCCAAACTGTCATAGGCCTGGGTATGCACTGTGCCATCGGGCAGCGTGACACTGGTCGGCAATGCGGCTAACGCCATCGTGGCACCCACCAGCGCTACGGGTGCGTAAGCAATTTGCGTCCACTGACCAATGCTGACGTTGTCCCACAAATAAATCGTATCGACCGCACCACCTGGGCCGCCGTAGGTGAACTTAGTCACCTTACCGGTGGCCTCAATGATCGTTTCCGGTTCGCCAAAAGCGTTATTCCAAAGCCGGGTTTCATCCGCCGCCGTGCCGACTTCCGCCGTACACGCCACCAGCGCCGCATTCGCGGTTTTGTAGCTCCGCACGCTTTTCACATTGCCCGCCGTGCCATAGCAATACTGCGTTACGCGCCGCCCAGTGTCATATACCGCCGCCGGGTTGCCCGAGGCGTTGTCGTACACCGTTTCTTCAAATACCGTGCTCGAATTCGCGACATAGCTGCGGGTAATGCGCTGATACGCATCGTGGCTAAAGCGCAAAGTGCGCACCTCGCCTAAGGATGTGGTTTCCGTGACCGCTAAATCCCAGGGCTGGCCGGTGACTTTGGCAAAGGCC
>JAYVAQ010000259.1:0-2235 GCA_043750875.1 Rhodanobacteraceae bacterium | reverse complement strand
TGTCATTACAAAATCTCCTCAACTCAAAGGAAATAGTGTTTTACACATTCACTCAAATAGGTACCGTGGGTATGGGCGAAGGCTTACACAACAAGCGCCGCCTGCTCACGAGTGAAACGTTGGCGTTAGACAGCAAAAGCTTCGCGCTGACCTGGCGCTATAACCCGCGCGGCGATCAAGAAGGCCTGATCTATCCCAGCGGCTTAGACATTAGCTTCCTACCCAACGCCTACGGCGAGCCCCGGCAAGCGGGCGCGTTCGCCAGCAGCGTGACGCGCCACCCGAATGGTGCGATCAACAGCTTAAATTATGGCAATAGCTTAGTTCAAACCACCACGCAAAACCTAAGGCAACTGCCGCTGCGCCGCACCGTTGGCGTCGTCATGGATCACACCCATTTATACGACGAAAACGCGAATATTGTGACGCTGACCGATGGCTCGGCAGGCAGCGCCGAATCCCGCAGCTTGGCGTACGACGGCCTAGATCGCATGACCACCGCGAACGCACCGGCGCAGCTTGGTAATGAAAGCTATCGATTTGATGCACTCGATAACTTGCGCGGCGCAACCATCGGCAGCAACACCTTTGTCCATACTGTGGATAGTCAAAACCGTCTAAGTCAAATTCAAAAAGACGGCGCACTGCATGTTAGCTACAGCCAAAACGCCCAAGGCGACACGACGCTGCGAAGTTTTGCTGGCGTGGCTAGTGAGAATATTTTTGCGAATGGCTTTGAGAACGTCGTGCTACGCACGCCTAAGTTCGCAGCGAACCAAGTTTTAAACTATTACCGCGCACATCGGCTAACCAGCATTACCGGCGTCGAAAGCTACCAGTACGATGCGCACGGAAGACGGGTCATCACCACCAGAGCCAGTGACGGGCTGAAACGCTACCAGCTTTACAGCAATGCGGGCGTATTGATGCACACCGAAGATCAGCGCACCAGCGAGGTCATTGATTACGTGAATTTGGAAGGCCAGTTAGTTGCCGAGCGAACGACGCCGCTGTTTGGTGGCATGGTGGCGACGCGCTATCAGCACGCGGATTTGCGCGGCAGCCCGACCGTTGTGAGTAGCGCAGGCGGCACGCAAATCGAGCGCAGTATTGAGCAACCGTTCGGCGCGCCCTATGACGGCATTTATCGCGATGGGCCGGGGTTTACTGGGCACGCGACGGATGCGGCGAGTGGGCTGACTTATATGCAGCAGCGGTACTACGACCCGGTGGCGATGCGGTTTTTGAGTGTGGATCCAGCACAGAGCGAATTTAGCCGATATAGTTATGGGGCTAATAATCCGTTTAAGTTTGTGGATCCGGATGGGCGGGAAAACAGGGAATTCAATTTTGAAAATCGAGGCACGATTCCTCCGCCGCAAAGCCCAAATGATCGATTGGGGCCTGCGCTTGGCGTCGCGACGGCGGCAATTGTCGCTGTGCCGGTTGTTGTCGGCGGTGGTATCGCAGTTCTCGCCAATCCGGTGGCCGCAGTTGAAATAGCGACCGTAGCAACTGAGATTGCGGCAGGCGATGCTTTGGGTGGGGCGGCGGTTGGTGTTGCAGCGAGCGGAGCGGCAGGAAAACTGATGTATCACTACACCGATGCGGCAGAATCTTCCTTTGAGTCAGGCCTTCGAGCTGGGTCATCGGTTACTGATGAATTGTTTGATAGTGCTGGACTCGCTAGCCAGAAACTAGGGATACCAGTACCAAATAAGATTATCCCGATTGTTGACGATGGGCAGTTCGTCCCAAATAGGCCATCGACCGTGCAAAACTCAAATCGCTTCTGGGGTGGCGGAACTGATTTCATTAACCCTGCCAGCGTACCCGCAGACAAAATTCTTCCTGCTATTCCTTTGAAACCGCGCGAGCATTGAAATGATTGAAACGTATAACCACTTGCAGTTGTCGCTTGATGCGTTTGAGGTCACGATTGCTGATTTTTGTAAAAAATTCCATTTCGAGGCGCGACGTATCGGTAGATATCCAAGAGTTCGGATTTCAAAACAATTCGGTGACAAACAAATATTTATGGACTTATGGATGGTTTTTGATGAACGTGGTGCCCATCTCACCACCTGGGACGAGCATACGGAATTTGAACTATCAGGAGGAGTCGACATCGTGCGTGTCGACAAAAGCGGCGTTGAACAGGTCCACTATGAAATAGTCACAGAGTGGGAAAATTTGCCGCATTTTTCTGCAGTGCAGCGACTCGCAGAGTCGTTG